>JACRPN010000004.1:0-184703 GCA_016223145.1 Armatimonadota bacterium
CGGGCATTTCTTGGGAGTGTGGAGGGATGGGGGGGCGGAGGTGTGGAGGGATGGAGGGGCGGAATGGTGGAGGGGTGGAAGATGTGGCAACTGCGGACGGGCTAGTTCCTTTTGGTAGCGGGACCGCACCAGGAGGATGGCGACGACATCATTTTGACAAGGCTGCCAGATATCTTCTTAAGCTCCGATTCGAGAAGGTCAAATTCCGCTGGAGTAATGTAGCCACATGCCATTGCGAAATCAATCCACGAACGAGATTCGTGGCATTCCGCGTCAGCATCTGAAAGTTTGGCGACGAAGTGAGCCTCATAGCGTCGTTTGCCCCACGCTTCAGCGATGTTCGCCGCGATCGAACGCGTGGCACGCCTGCTCTGAGAAGTGAGACTCCGTTCCTCGCTCTTGGGCCAATCTCTGGATAGCTCAAAGACGCGCATCGCAACTGCGAACGCATCCTGATAGCACCTAAGTTCCTTGAAGTCCTTGACTAGTGGCATGTTGCTCCAACTACAGGTTCGTCTGGAACGCGGATCCTCCTGTTCATCGCATCCGTGCAACAATATCGATCGGGTTCACCTTCCATACTTCCACCCCTCCACACCTCCACCCATCTCCCACAAGCGTCCATAATGCACCGATGCCCGCAACGTCACCGCCCGACGTGACTGTTCTCGTTCCTGCGTTGAACGAGGAGGCCACGATTGGCGAGGTCGTCGAGCGGCTCCTCGCAATGCCGATCTCAAAGCAGATCATCGTGATCGACGACGGCAGCGACGACAAGACGCCCGTGATCCTCGACAAATACGGCACTCAGATCACCGTCCTCAGAAACGAGCAACGCACCGGCAAGGGCGCAGCGATCCGCAAAGCTCTTCCCTTCGCGACCGGTAAGGCCGTAATCATCCAAGATGCCGACCTGGAGTATGCCCCGGAGCAGATTCCTGCTCTGGTGAGGCCGATCGTCGAAGGCAAGGAGAAGGCGATCTACGGCACCAGATTCCTGCACGGCTTCCCGGCCGGAATGGCATTTGCCAACAAACTGGTGAACCTGCTGCTGGCCTGGTCGGTACGGTTCCTTTACTTCCGGAAAATCACCGACGAAGCCACCTGCTATAAGGCGTTCGACCGCGAATTGCTGCTCCGCATGAACCTGGAGTGCGTGAGGTTCGAATTTTGCCCGGAGGTCACCGCCAAGGCCTTTCGGCTCGGGCAGCGGATCGTGGAAGTGCCGATCAAGTACGAGCCGCGATCAAAGACGGCAGGCAAGAAAATCCGTTGGACCGACGCCCCCGAAGCGTTCTGGACGTTGCTGAAGTGGCGGTTTGGGAAGTTCTGATGCAAGACGCCATTCGCCAAACGATCGAGGAACAAGAGCGCCGGGCGCTCTCGCCTTTTGCGCAGTTATCCTCAGAATCGGCAGGACGGGAGCGAGAAGAGCCACAAGACCCCATCCGCACCTGCTACATGCGCGACCGCGATCGCATCCTGCATTCCAAGTCCTTCCGCCGCCTGAAGCACAAGACGCAGGTATTCATCGACCCCCAGGGCGACCATTACCGAACGCGACTGACGCACACGCTCGAAGTCGCCCAAATCGCGCGGACCATCTCTCGTGCGCTTCGGCTCAATGAGGACCTCACCGAGGCGATCGCGCTTGGCCACGACGTCGGGCACACCCCTTTCGGCCACGCCGGCGAGTCGGCGCTTGATGAGGTGCTGGGAGCGATGAGCGCAGGGACAGAGGGACAATGGGGCCAAGGGACATCCGGACCACCCCAGGCCACTCCGTCCCTCCGTCCCTCCGTCCCTTCGTCCCTTTCTCCGACCGTCCCTTCCTCCTTTCGCCATTACGAACAGTCCCTTCGCGTTCTCGACGTCCTTGAGAATCTCAATTTGAGCCAGGAGGTGCGCCAGGGCGTCGGCGGGCACAGCAAGGGGCGAAAGGACCTAACGGATGCCGATGGGGAGCCCACCAGCACGCTCGAGGCCGCGGTCGTGCGCATCAGCGACCGCATCGCCTACATGAACCACGACCTCGACGACGCCGTGCGCTCGGGGATCATCTCGGAAATCCCGGCGCGGTTCCAGGCGCTGGGGCCGACGCAAGGCAAGCGAATCGGCGCGATGGTCGAGGACGTGGTGACGAACAGCCTCGAGCGTCCTGCCGTGGTGCTGTCGCCAGCCATGCTCACGGCGATGAACGACCTCAAAGAGTGGCTGTTCCTGAACGTCTACGAGCAGTACCCCGTGGTGTATCCGGACATCGCCAAGGCCAAGCGAATGGTGAAGGACCTGTTCGCGCACTTCTTGGAGCCAGGAAACCTCCCCGAGGGCTATCAGGGCATCCAGGGGGCTGTCGACTATGTGGCCGGCATGACCGACCGTTTCGCCATCGATACCTACGTTGCGCTGAACATCCCCAGCGAGTTCCGAGTGCTGTGATGAGCGGCCCATCCACTCAGATCCACGCCAAATGCAACTTAGCGGTCGCGCTGAAGTCCTTCGGAATTGCCGGCCCTTTGGCGCTCCTTTGCGCCTTTGCGCCATGGCGCGAAACAGCCAGGACCGGGGAAACTCTAGTGGCCGTGCCGATCCAGGAGCCCTACCCCGACAAGATAGCTCCACACCCCAAAGGCTACGTTTGCGTTCGCGCCGTGGCCCCACCAAGGCTAGACGGCTCGCTGAGCGACCTCCAGTGGTCGCGCGCCGCCTGGACCGAGGACTTTCAGGACATCGAAGGCAACCTCAAGCCCAAACCTCGGTTCCGCACCCGGGCCAAGATGCTCTGGGACGCCCACTACCTCTACATCGGCGCGGAAATGGAGGAGCTGGACGTCTGGGCCACACTGACCGAGCATGACTCGGTGATCTTCCAGGACAACGATTTCGAAGTGTTCATCGACCCCAACGGCGACAACCACCTCTATGGCGAGATCGAGGTCAACGCCTTTGGAACGGAGTGGGATCTGCTGCTCCCCAAACCCTACAAGGACGGCGGCCCCGCGATCAACGGTTGGGAGATTCCTGGGCTGAAGGTGGCGGTGCACGTGGATGGCAGGATCAATGAGCCGGGGGACAGGTCCGAGGTCGCAGGTCTGAGGTCCGAAGGAGGGATACCGGGACAAAGGGACGAGGGGTGGTCGGTCGAGATCGCAATACCCTGGAAGGCGCTTGGCGAGATCGCCGGCTGCGATTGCCCTCCAAAGCCCGGCGACCAGTGGCGGATCAACTTCTCACGAGTGGAGTGGCACGTCGACATCGTCGAGGGCAAGTACAAAAAGCGTCCCAACCTACCAGAGGACAATTGGGTTTGGTCTCCCCAGGGCGTGATCGACATGCACCGCCCCGAGCATTGGGGCTACCTGCAGTTCTCCGAAAGGGAACCCGGCGCCGAGCCGTTCCGACCCGATCCCGATTGGGCGGCGCGCGATCTCCTGCACAAGGTCTATTACGCTCAGCGACGCTACCGTGAAGCGCACGGCAGGTTCACCGATGATTTGAAGCAACTGCTGACAGCACAATTGGCCGAGAGGGCCAAGGGGTTGAGAGCGCAGGTGACGGACACCGGTTTCGAAGCATCCCTGCCCTCAGCCGATGGCAAGCGCCGGCTGAGGATCAGGGAAGATTCGCGCATTTGGACGGATTAACTGCAGCACTCGGACTGTCGGTTGAGTGGCCGACCGCTGAACGGAAGGCCACCACCTGCCGTCACTGCGCTACACTCTTCCCCGATGAGAACCTTCGAAGAAAACCTTGCCCTCTACGCCAAACTCACGGTTTCTGAGGGGCTGGCACTTGACCGAGGTCAGGAGTTGCTGGTCTTCGCCGAGCCCGTGGCTACTCCGCTGGTTCACCTCATCGCCGCCGAAGCGTACAGGGCGGGCGCCAAGAACGTCGAGGTTCTGTGGGCCGACTCGGAGCTTTCGCTTATCCGCTATCGCGAAGGAAGCGACGAAGCGATTGGTTACGCCCCAAGCTGGCTGATAGACGCCATCGCCACGGCCCATCGGCAGAACGCCGCACGCCTAGGGATCCTTAGCCAAGACCCTGCCCTGCTGGCATCGGTTCCGCCGGAGAAGGTGGCGACACAAGGCAAGGCCCAGGGAGCGGCGCGGCGGGTCATCAGCGAAATCGTCACGGGTGACGAAATCAACTGGAGCCTGATTGGAGCGGCTTCCCCCGCGTGGGCCGCGCGGGTCTTCCCCGGGTTGGCTCCAGATCAGGCTGTCGCCAAGCTTTGGGATGCGATCTTCCTGACGTCACGGGTCCTGGAAGAAGACCCCATCGGCGCTTGGCGATCTCATAGCGAGCAGCTTGAGACGCGCGTGGCGATGCTCAACGATTTGCGCCTCGACGCGCTCCATTTCACCGGCCCAGGGACCGACTTGCGCATCGGGCTCGTCGAGGGCCATGAATGGGCTGGCGGGCGCGGCCGCGCCCGCAATGGCGTGCTGTGCTCCGCCAATATCCCGACAGAAGAGGTGTTCTGCATGCCGCACCGCGAACGGGTGGACGGCGTGGTGTCGAGCACGATGCCGCTCAGCCTGCGCGGCCAGATGGTGGACGGAATTCAGGTGGAGTTCTCTGGGGGCGCGGCCGTAAAGATGACGGCGGCCAAGGGCCAGGAGACCTTCGCGAAGCTCTTGGAGACCGACGAAAGCGCCAACCGACTGGGCGAAGTCGCCCTCGTGCCCAGTTCCTGCAAGGTCGCGCAGGCGGGAGTGTTGTTCTTGAACACCCTCTACGACGAAAACGCGGCCTCGCACATCGCATTCGGCGCTTCGTACGCCAATAACCTGAAGGGCCATGCCGGAATGTCGCCAGAGGAACGGCTCAGGAGAGGAGCGAACGACAGCATCGTGCACGTGGACTGGATGATCGGCTCGAACCAGGTAGATGTGGACGGCATCCTGAAGGATGGCTCAACGGTGCCGCTGATGCGTGCCGGGGAGTGGGTATGAGGGACCGATAACCAATTGGTGGCCGATTGTCAGTGGTAACCTTTCCCCTTCTGTGAAACAGGGCCAAGATCAATCCTTAAGCAATGAGCAGCTGCGACAGGTGCGGCGTCTGCACTTTGAGCCCGAAGTTGAAGCGGCCTTTGTAGAGCAGCATACAGCCGCCACTATCGGACGCGTGCGTGTTGTGTTCACGGTCTTGGCTCTGTTTGGGCTGGCTGGACTTCTGGGTCGAGACCCGAACAGCGACCGGGCCGTCGCAGCCGTAGACTACGCCTTCACCCTTGTTTTCTTTGTGCTGCTGGGCCTGGCCTTTCTCCACCGCTTTAGGCACCTGGCCACGCCCTCCCTCGCCGTTGCCGCTGTCCTGAGCCAAATCGCCATAGGCCTCACGGCGAAGTCTGCGCTTCCGGCAGCAGGCATCATTTTCAACCTCCTCTACCTGATCATTGTCATCGCGACGCTCCAGGCGCGCTTCAAGACCGCGCTACTATTCGGCACTGCGATGGTTGCAGCCAGAGCCTGGACGTTCTCGTATCGTGGCATGTGGGCTGACGAAACGGTGCTGTTCTTTTCGCTGATGGTGGTTGAGGCCATCTTCTTGTGCCTGGCCTCCTACCTCAACGAAGTTCGCGACCGGAAGAGCTTCCTTTTCGAACGCTCGCTTCGGGCCGAAAAGGAAAGGACGAAGGCGCTGGTGCAGAACGTCTTGCCACCCACTATCGCCGATCAACTCAGTCGCGACCCGGGAACGATCGCCAGACAGCATGAATCCGCGACCGTTCTCTTTGCCGATCTGGTGGGCTTCACTCCCTTTGCTGAAAAGCACTCACCCAACGAAGTCGTGGGCATGCTCAACGACGTGTTCTCCCGCTTTGATGCCCTCGTGAAAGAGTCGCCGGCGGTGAAGATCAAGACCGTCGGGGACTGCTACATGGTAGCCGGCGGCATTCCCGACCCAGACCCAAACCATGTCGCCAACGTTGCAAACCTGGCGTTGGAGCTTCGCGGAGCGGCCAACGCGGCGGGCATCTCCATCCGGATGGGCATCCACATGGGGCCACTCATTTCTGGTGTCCTCGGCACGGAGCGCCTGATGTACGACATCTGGGGACCCACGGTGAACTTCGCCTCCAGGCTGGAATCCAGCGCTGAGGCGGGCCAAATCCTGGTCTCGCGCGCCGTGCGAGAGGCTTTGGCGGAGACCCATGACCTGGAACCGCAGGGTGAACTGGACCTCAAAGGGCTAGGCCTGAAAGAGGTCTTCCTACTTCAGCGTCGGAAGATCGCTCCGATGGAACTGGTGTGAGCTCCGATGCTACAATGCCGAAAATGGGCAGACCTGGACTGGAGGAGTCCGAGTTCTTCTGGATGGTTGCGCTTGGGCTTGGGGCTGTGATCCTCATTCTTCGCCAACTGAAGCGAAAGTGAGAGGCGGGCCGGCGAAACAGCCCAGCCCTAAGGGCCAAAGGGCCCGAACCGCACGACCCTGAAACTGTCAGTGTCCCGAGAGCCGTATTCGAGTTCATGATACGAAATCGCTCCCTCGTGGCCATCTCGTTGGCCGTTCTTGCCGCCCTGGCCCGTGCCGACCTCACCGCGTCCGACAAGACCGAAGTGGTCAACCGGCTTGGGAAAGAGATGATCGAGCGCTATGTGGTCAAAGCCAAGGGCCAAGCGGTCGCCGACATGCTCAATGAGAATCTGAAGAAGGGAGCGTACGATTCGATCACCGACGGCGCGGCATTCGCAAAGGCCTTGGGCGATCACATCAACGCCATTTGCGGCGATGCGCACCTCCGCGTGCGGTACAGCCCAAGCGTCTTGCCCCAGCGCAAGGAGGTCTCACAGCCTTCCGCCGAGGAAATCGCCGCTCAGAAACGCCAGACCAAACTGACAAATGCGGGTTTTGAAGAAGTCAAGCGCCTGGGCGGCAACCTCGGCTACATCCGGTTCTTCGGGTTCTTCAGTCCCGAAGACGCGGCCCGCCCAATCCAGGCAGCGATGGACTTTGTAAAGGACACAGACGCCCTGATTTTTGACATCCGCGACAACGGCGGCGGCGACCCGAGGACCGTCAACCTGCTCTGCAGCTACCTTTTCGACAAGCCCACACACATCAACGACATCTTGTTCAGGCGCGGTGAAAAGACCACCACAGAGAAGTTTGTCACCCGCGCCGTGAAAGGCGCGAAGTACCTCAACAAGCCGATCTACGTGCTCGTGAGCAAGCGAACCGGCTCCGGCGCCGAGGAGTTCGCCTATGACCTTCAGAACCAGAAACGGGCCGTGATTCTGGGCGAAAACACTTGGGGCGGCGCCAATCCTGGCGGCACCGTTCGGCTCAACGACCACTTTTCAGCGTTCATCCCGGTGGGCATGGCCCGCAACCCGATCACGGGTACGAACTGGGAAGGTACCGGGGTGACGCCGGACGTCAAGATCAGCCCAAAGGACGCGCTGAAGGAAGCCCAGATTCTGGCGATCAAGAAGCTGCTGGAGACCGCGACGGGCCAAGAAGAGACGCGCTTGAGGTCCGTTCTGGAAGAACTGAAATCAGGTGCGTTGGGCGGCTCCTAGTTCATGCCCACGAAGCCGGTAAGTCCCGTGCCTGTCGTTCTAGATCACGTAGAATGTGAACGTGGAACAACGCCACGCGCTCGATCCGCTTGAACCCGTGAGCCCTGAAGAAGTCCGGGCGCTCATCGAGCGCTTTGGCGAACGGCAGGCAAACCGGTCGAACCAGCCCACCGTCGCCGACGTGGCGGAAACCCTGCAGGTCGAGCCCGCGACGGTTGCGGCGATGCTTCAGGAGCTGAGGGAGTCGAGGAGCCAGGCAGAAATCAAGGAGCGTCTGGACCGGCTGGAGCGCGAGAATGCTGAGCTGCGTGCTCGCTCTGAGTCACCCTTTATCATGGGAGTTACGCATCATGGGACGCCCCAACGCATGCAGGTCGCGGTGATGGCGGGGCTCTTTTCCGTCCTGCTGCTAACCCTGATTTCCCGCAAACTCGGCGCGGGGCAGTCTTCCATGCCGTGGCTTGTTTTTGGAGTTCTCGTTGGCCTGGCCGGCTTGATGGCGTACAAGAGCTACCTGCTGCGCCGAAGGTAGACTGCGCCCCTCAGCCCGCAGCCGACATGGCGACCCAATACAAGAGTAAGAAACCGATTGATGCGAGCAGCATGGAGTATGCCCAAAGGTGACTGAGCCACTTCCATCGCTCGGCTGGCGCCAGTGTGACACCCAGGAAGACGGTGGCCATGCCGCCGACAGCGACATAGACCACGACGAAGCTCCAAAACGACACCCTCGAAGCTTAACACGGCCGTTCGGGTTGCTCTTGCGTTCTATCTGCGGCAGGCCACTGCGTGGCCACCCGACGCTTAGAAGTGCGGGAACGGAGACACAGGTAACGAATCTAACATGCTCAAGGCCAAGCTATTGCTGATCACGAACCTCTCTTAGCTTTGCATATCGACCGATCAGATCCTGACCAGATGGACCCTCAGTGTAGATAACTGACTTAATCATGTGATTACTAACCACAATCCACACATTCTCAGAATACGGGAATCCCGGTAATCGAAACTTGGCTAAGATACAAGGCGTCCCGAAGGGGTCCCTTGCTTCAAACTTCTTAACTGGTGGGCCAAGGAGTTCTTCTGCTTGGAAGTCCGGCATTCCGACTGACAATTCACGCATGAGGGTCACTTTCCGATTCTCAATCCCAACCCAAACACCCAAGAAGATGATGCCAACTACAAGTGCTGCCGCAGGGAGCGCACGCAACATGCCGATCCAAGAAACTTTCATCAGGGCTCGTTGGGTAGGTTATACGTCTTGCTGGCGCAGCATGAGAGACAAGATGGCTGCATAAGCTTATCTGAATCCTCACCTGCGCAATATAGTCCGTACTCCTCCGCGGCTTTATCGAGGGGATCGGATTCAAACGGATACCGGATCCCGTGAAGACACCCAACGCCCCAGCAACGTTCTGTCATGCATACTGCCCAGCAATGTGCGATCTTGTCGGAGAACTGGTGCAAATCTTCTGCGTAGCTGAGGATACTGAAACAGCCTCCACCTGAAGGTTTCGGCTCGATTCCTAGCGGGCCGCATTTCTTCCTGGTGCCACACCACAAATTGGCATTGTCGCATGCCTTCTTTGGCTGAAACGCCATGTTGCCCTGATACCAGTCATACGCACACTTGAAGCATTCTTCCTTTGTCTTCTTCTTCTTACACTCCCTAAGTCCCGCACCAAATCTCGGCTTACCATGGCCCTTGGGCTGAAGCCCGTTTGGATCCGTATACGTTGTAGGATTATCCAGCGCATACCCATAGGGATGCTCCCCACCTAATCTTTCAGCAAGCCTAGCTTCGGTCAGGAACCGCCCCAGCCCTGCCATGTACGGCCTCCTGCCGGGGATACTTGCTGGGAATGGCCCGCCGGGGTTAGGCATCTGGGGGCCGCCTGGCGGCTGGGGCTGACCCGATTGGCCCGGCCAACTGGGAAACGTCGGTATGGCATAGGCCGCTTTCATGCGCTCTTGGTTTTCTTTGTTCAACTGCATCACTCGCTCCCTATCTCCGCCATTTCGGATACTGGCCCTCTTGTTCATGTTGTCAAGCTCCTTCATTTGATTACGGTGCCAAACGTTATATGGCGTGGAGATCGACCAGGGGCCGAGAACCGCGCCGTCGGATAGCTCGAACGAGACGCTTGCCCCGCTGATTGGATTGCACGCAAGCGTCCAAGTGCTTTCATCCGTAATATCGTTCAAAGCCATCACCCGCCCGATCTGGCACTTCACCCTGGGGATGGCGCCCGGTATCCAATCCGGCCACTTATCGAAGTTGGGTTCCTCATCTGGAGGAACGACCAAGTCTTTCTCGAAGTCGAGCGGATCTCCCGAGAACTCGAAGGCGAGCCTCAAGCATCGATCTATAGCTTCTCCGATCGCTTTCTTGCTCTCAATCCCATGTTCGAACACAGCCTCTGCCATTCCGAAAGCAAGTCTGTGGATTTCGGGCTCATGTCGCTCTAGCTTCGAAACGGCATCGTCGAAACGCATGAGTCCGGGCCGGTTTCCTCGCTCCCGCTCGACAATCTGCTCTGCGAACTGCAAGGCACCGAAGACAGCCTCGCGCTTTGTTGGCGGTGAAAACCCGGAATCGAGAAGCTTCGCGATGTTGTTCATGGCAATCGCATCGTCGCCATCGATGGGATCCATGTCGAAGCCCTTGCGCCGAAGCAGCTCATTGACCTTGAGATCGAGCACGTACGATTGGATGAAGTTGAGCTGGTTCAGCCTTGCCGGGTCGGAGACATCAGCTAATGTCCGCTCATCCTCGCATTGGTCCACATACTGCACCCAGGCGTGGCCGACCTCGTGTGCGAGGATCGTCTCGTGAAGGGTTGCGGCGTCGAGGAAGATCAGGAGGGCCTCGGCATCTGAGGTGTGAAGCGCGTTGTGGCGTGGAACCGCGTCTTTCCGAAATCCGGGCATCGTGTCGACCGGGATGAAGACCTTGGTCGTGCATCGGTCCACTTTGCCGATGAAGTCCATCAACCGTGCAGACAGATTCAGCGGCTCTATCACAGGGTAGAGGTCATCTGGCAGGCCTTTCTCTCCGATGCGCCAACGCTGGGCCGTATTTACGTTCGGCAGGTAAAGGTGCTCTTTGACCTGGAATCGAATTCCATGTTGGTTCTCCAGAACTTGACCGACCGTTGGCAGGCCGATTCTCGCTGCAGCCAGATTATTCCGTTCGGCGCGGCAGGCCCCTTCGATCGCGAGTTCGGGATCGTCCGCTCGTTGGTAGTCGCGAGAGAACATCTGGGTGTGCCAGGGTACTGCCTGGACTATTCCCGACTTGCTGTCGCCTCGCTCAAACGGCGTCAGGGACATACAAGTATTCTACAGCGAATTTGCCTGGAAAGAGACCACAGGTTTCGGCAACCATCGGCCGGCCACCCTCCGGGTGGGGTTACCTCCCTGATTTGGGCATCGGGTGGCTCCAACCTTTGGGCTGGTGTTTGTGGAGTCACCCCTTGCGTGTGGTCTGCGCAGGAGCAGTTAGATGGCGGGGGGCATAGCTCCAATCACACGACCATGAATGGTGGAGCCACCCGAAGTCTACGGGCAAGCAAGGGTGACCCACCCAACGACGCGGCCTCAAAAGCATGGAGGCGCCCGAAGCCTCTCCATTCCTGGTCCGCCACGCGAGATTTGGTTCGCCGGGGATTTCGCAGTTTAGGAACCCTTGCTCAATTCCGCTCTGAGCCAAAATGTATCACACCCTATGAATGATGTGATCGCGGCCGCCAAGAGACGGGCAAGCCAGGCCATGGAGCACTTCTTGAAGGTGCTCAGCTTCGTGCCTGAAGACATGCTTGACTGGAAACCCGTGCCGACCGCCAAGAGCGCTTTCGAGATTGCGGCCCATTGCGCGGGCTATAGCGCCGGTTTCGTCGGCGTGATCGCGACGGGCGAGTTTCCTGAACAGGTCGAGGACTTCCTGGGTCCGATCCAAGCCGCCATTGCGAGCATAACCACCAGAGAGCAGGCCGAGGCTGCGCTGCGCGAGGGCACCGCGAAGACCCTGGCCGCGCTCGATACCGTCAAACCGGAGTGGATTGACTCGACCATCGACACCCTAATCGGCCCTACCCCTTTCCTCTTCTTCATGACGATTCCGGCGAACCACCTTGTGAACCACACCGGCCAGCTCGACTACCTGCAGACCTGCTGGGACGATCAACTGGTGCATTTCTAGGAATTCTACGATTTTGCTGTATTCTGGATGTTAGGTCGCAGCCTTATGGGGTCATCATCGTGGAAGAAGGGAGGCAAAAGAAGTCGACTATGGAAGGCACCGATGAAGCTGAACTCCGAGAGTTTGTCCGGCTTCAGGTTGATGTAGGGCTTTTCTCCAAGTTCGAAATTGTGGAGATCGCCATGACGGTCTTTAAAGATGACTTCGAGGCAGACGCCATGCATCCCGTCCTCATAAACCAGACTGACGAGTTGTGGGCGGCGCGTCTGGAAGAACAACGGAGTTGGCCGCCAATTACCGATTGTGACAAGCTAGACGCGGCGTTCCAAGAACTTGATAACTCGGGCATTGTTGCTCGGCAGGACTTTACCGATTGCCAAACGTGCGGAAACAGCGAAATCTGGAACGAGATGTCCAAGGCGCGGGAAGCAGGGCACCGGGTTCGCGGATATACGTTCTACCATCAGCAAGACTCGGAATCGGCTACCGAGGGGTACGGCGTGTTTCTTTCGTATGGGTCGACCCGCAAAGGATCGTGGTTTCAGCGTGGGATTGCGGCCGAAGTTTGCAGAGTGCTTCGACGGCACGGGCTGAGCGTGACCTGGCCGTGGAGCGTCAGGACACGAATCCACTGCGAGTTGGATTGGAAACGGCGGCTTAGGGAAAACGGGATGCCTGTGACTCATACGACTACCACAAGCTGGGAAGCCCCATGGCACGGGTCATGAGCCGCCCAGTATGGGCTGAAGCAGTGGGCTATAGTGAATCGGATTTGAATACGGTCTTGATCAGCTCACCTTGTGAAGCGACGGAGAACAGAGCCATGCTTGCACCCAAGGACGATCCGGAAATCCCCTGCATCCTAGGAATGTGGTTTGACAACCGAGCCAGCGTCTACATCCATCCGGAGCAATGGAAGCTCGTCTCGATTCGAGGTGGTGTTCCACTAAGGGTTCGTTGCGAGGGCCAATCGATGACGTGTGTCGCGTACCACATGGGCGAGCACTACAAGGTTGCGACGATCGACAACGAGACGAGCCAGGCACTCGGCCTAAGTCCCGGCGACTACGATGCGACGGCGCGGATTGATTGGGAGCAGGCCATACCCGAAGTGCTAAGGGACTCCCTGCAAGAAAGCGAGAGAGCCCGAAAGAGATGGTGCTCCATGCCGGTCGCAGAGATACGCCGGATGCTGAGTTCAATCCGCGCTGCGCGGAAACCATCCACATCCCTTGAGCGCCAACTTGCCGCCATTCGCGAGATCAATCGTTAGCCCGAATGACTGAACCTGCACCCCTCTCGCCGGTGGCGCGGATGCTGCTTCAAAGGTCCACATTAGCGGCGAAAAGCGAAATCGAGAGCAGGCTCTCGCAGCAACCTGCCGGGACACCGCACCGTACTTCCGTTCGTGCTGACGCCGTTCGTGCTCTTTGTGATCCTGGTCGTGTGGGCGCTGGTCCAGAACGACTTGTATCCCAAGGAGGCGCTGATTCTCGGGAGCATCTGGCTGCTGCTCCTGCTCGGCGCTTTCCTGCTCCCAGGTATCGGCGTGTATTGCATCGTGCCGATGGTGCTCATCGACATCTGGCTGCTGGTCAAGCTCGTCGGTAACCCATCGGTAACGTGAGAGCCCCTTCACCCCCTAGAACTCTTTGCGCATGTAGTGGACACCTTCAAGGGGGTTCTCGTAATAGGCGTCCATCGCCTCGAAGCCAAGGGAGGCGTAAAGCGCTCTCGCGGCCTCCATACGTTCCAAAGTGTCCAGCACCATGGCGTTGTAGCCTGCGCGGCGACCGGCCTCCACCACGGCCTCAGCCAGCTTCCGCCCCAGGGATCGTCCCCTGAAAGCCGGCCGGACCCAGAGCCGCTTCATCTCGCAGACGCCGTCCCCAACCACCTGGGCGCCATGCTCCGTCGCGCCGAACGGAGCGTCGCAGGGACCGGACTTCCGGATGAGCGGGCGCATCGCCACCACGCCCGCGGCCCCACCGTCGCAGAGCGCCAACAGGATGCATCCGCAAGGAGGCGCATAGAGGCCGGGCAAAGTGGCAAGCTCCTCCTCGAAACCTTGAAAGCAAAGGTCGAAGCCCAGGCTCTCGGCATACTCGAGGAACAGCGTGCGGACCTCTTCGATCCAAGCAGGCGAAGAACCATCCACGATTTGCAGCATGCCCATCGTTCTACCCGCCTCACAGGGCCGTTCCAGAGCCTCTTTGGGACCGTGCCCAGTACAATCAATCGTTGCTCGACTTCGGCACGCTGCTAAAGATGCTCGTCTCGCTGTTCGCTGTGGTCAACCCGATCGGCACGGCGCCGTTGTTCTTGGGCATGACGGGCGACTTTCCCACCGAGCGCGGGCGTACAGCGCGCCTCGCAGCGCTCACCTGCACCATCGCGCTCCTGGTTTCGGCGGCGGCGGGCGAGCAGATTCTCAGCCTATTCGGGATCAGCGTCGCCAGCTTTCGGGTGATAGGCGGCATCCTCTTTCTCTTCATGGCGATGGACATGCTGAATGTGCGCCCAAGCCGCACGAAGGTCACGCCCGAAGAGGAGACCGAAGCCGCGGACCGTCGCCAGATCGCCTTTGTGCCGCTCGGCATCCCCATGCTGGCAGGTCCCGGCGCGATCAGCACGGTGCTGCTCTACATGAACGAGGGCCGGGACACGGGCCAGAAAGCGATGGTCTACATCGTGATCCTGTCGACGGGCCTGCTCGTTTGGATGGCCATGTCTTTGGCCGCGCCCCTTGGGAAGCTCTTGGGAACGACAGGAACCAACATCCTCACCCGTCTCATGGGGTTGATCGTCGGGGCCATCGGCGTGGAATACCTGGTCGGCGGACTGAAGCAGCTGCTGCCGGGGCTGGGGTAATCAGCCTGGCAGGTTGTGTTTCTCCCGGAACTCCACCCTCCTTTCGTTTGCCGTCTTGGCAATCGCCACCGAATGGCAGGTGGGCAGGACCGGAAGCGCGTAGAGGTTCACGCAAGACATGAAGGTCGCCGCCTCACAGGCTTGTGCGCCCGCCGACCTCCCTACCCGTATCAGTATCGGAACTGCCAGTCCAGGCGGACCGTCCAGTTGTCGCCCTTTTTGCCGTTGGTGACTGCCCAGTCGTAGTTGACGTTGCCAACGAACACGCTGAAGAGCTGGTTCGGGCCGGGCTTCTGGTCGAACTGCAGGTAGTAGCGGCTGGCGTTCTTGCGATTGCCCTGAGCGTCGTCCGCTTGCTCGATGCCATAGAACAACTTGAGGGGCGACGGGTTGTTCGCGAACAGGGTCACGTTCACGCCACCCGTTCGGGAGCGCGGCCGAGCCTTGTCCATGATCTCGTCCCACTGCCCGCCAAACCGCACGTCGCCCTTGCCCTTGAAATCGAGCTTCCAACGGTTCATCCGCGAAGCTTGGACCACGGATCCAAGGAGCTGATCGGGGCGGTCCACGGTTGGGTTCGTCAGCATCTGGTTCGAGAGCTCGACGTCCTTGAACGGCCTCAGCGTGACGCTGTAGTTGCGGATCATGATCTGCTCGTCCCAAGGCAGCGTGCGCAACTTGTATTGAAGGCTCGCAACAATCGAGCGCTTGGGATCCTGGTCCGTCACAAACGCGAACGAGCGGTCGATTGCGTGGTAACCGTTCGTGTGGATCTGGCTCTTGTAGCCATAGAGGAACGAGTTGGAACCCACCTTGCCCGTCAGCGAGAAGTCACGGTTTTGTTTCTGCCACTTGTTTCGGTCGGCCAAGGTATCCATGGCGGCGTTCAGCTTGAGGTCAGAGAAGAACCCAAGCTTGAATGGCTTGTTCGTCTGAAGCTGAACGTTGCCCTGCGAGCGGGTGTTCACGTCGTCGGTCTGCGTCTCGACGTAGCCGGACTGTCCGATCGAGACGTTGCCGATCGAGCCGGGAGTCAGGCTCATGTTGGTGACCTCGGTTCCCTTGCCGTTGGTCTCTTGTCGGTTCATGCCATACATGAGCTTCAGGCCGTTGCCGAAGTCGTACCAGAACCCATAGATGCTCTTACGCTGATCGTTGGTTTCACCCTTGCGGTCGATTTCGATGTTGCTGACGCTGATGCCCGTGCGCTTGGAGAGCTCGGTGCTCACCGTGTGCTCGCTGACGTTCTGCATGCCGCCGTCGTCGTAGTTGGTGCGGGTCTGCTCGGTCTTGTAGGAGGTCTTGGCGTTGAGCTTGGTCTCGTAAGTGAAGCGCTCGGTCTCCGAGTCCGGGTTGGCAGCGAGCGTGCCGTCGAACACGTTCGATTCCTTGAAGTACTTGATGGAGCCGAACTTGCCGAGGCTGCGCGAGATGGAAAGCTGATCAAGGGCGTTCGCAAACAGCAAACCCGTGAGGTCGTCGTTCTTCGCGCGGTAGCTCGTCATCCCGACGTCGGTACCCTTGGCCGGCGTGAAGTTGAGCCCCACTCGCTGCTGGTTGCGCGACTGGTCGAGGACGTCGTTGAAAGCGTCGAACGAAAGCGCTTCGAGCTTCAGGTTTGGCAGAAGCTGCCAAGACGCCTTGACGTCTCGCTCGTTGAAGCCGCGCAGGCTGCCGAGCAGGTCGCGCTCGGGGTCCACCAGTTGTCCAATCCCGGTGAAGCCGGAGTCCACATTGCGCTGGTTTGCCGTGACTTCCAGCTTGCCCGATTGCAGGCTCAGCGATTGACGCGAGGCGTCTCCGATGGGGCTTTCGGCGTCCATGGTCGAGAGCGCCAGCTTGCCGCCTTTTGGCAATTGGAAGGTGGCCGAGAGGTCCCGCTTGTCGAGGCCGACGATTGTGCCCAGGCGCGCCCGCTCAAAGTCCATGAGCGACGCCAGCGTGTCGAACTTGTCGGACATCGACTGGCCCCGGAACGCCAGGGCAAAGCCCTTCGCGCTCATGTTGACGGTCTGCACCTCGGCCGAGCCGGCGGCGCTCTCGATGCTCAGAAGGTCGAAGGAGGAGGTCAGCCCCTTGATCGGAGAGAGCGCGAGCCGCGTGAGGCTCCGCTCCACGCCCGAGCTCCCAAAGAACTTGCCGACTTCCTGGCCGCCGATGCCGAACCCACCCGGCTGATACATTCGGGCGATGGCATTGATGTGTTCCATCCGCTCGGCGTCCTGCATCGCGCCCCAGTTGGAGAAGTTCTTGCTGGCGCCACGGGCGCTGTAATCAAGCTTCCAAGTCTTCCCGCCGAGAGCAACGTCCTCGGCCTTGAACTCGCCTTTGTCGTTGCCTAGGGTGGATTGAGAAACCTTGATCGGTTCGCCGCCAAGCTTGAGCGCGTTAGAAGTCAGGTCGAAAGCCGACCGCTCGGTGCCGATCTCACGCGTCAGCCGGTTGCGCTCGGCGTCGGGGAGGCTGCCCACGCGGCTGAATGCCGAATCGACATCCTGCCAGCTCGCGTTGAGCTTAAGCATCGAGGAATCCAGCGCGAACTTGCGCTGCATGACCCCGTGATCGTTGGGGTCGAGCACCTTGCTCTCGTCGAGGGTCGCTTTGAAGCCCTTTCCGGCATAGCTCATGCCATACCAGTTGCGGGACATTCCCACCTCTTTGGCAAGCTGGCCGCGATCGCCTTCAGCGAGGTCGTTGAATCGCTTGAAGTTCTTGTCGACCGCCTGTGAGCCCCACGTGAACCCGAAACCGCCGAACCCAACGCCCATGTTGCGCCAGGTGATGCCCGCGCCCTCGTCGTTGACGGTCTTGAACGAATTGGACAGCTTGAGATCGCCGACCCCAACGTTCGTCATGTTCAGGCTGGTGCGAGTGAGCCCCTTTTCCTTTTGAAGCTGCTGAACCTGCGCCGCGGCGATTCCCGAATCCTGCGCGGCGCCAAAGCCGGCGAAGTTCTTGCTGATGTCCTGGTAGCTCGCGGTGATCTCACCGCCGTTAACCTTCGTGGAGAAGTTCTGCAGCGTGAAGTGCGACTTGCCGGTGTCCTGCTTCGGACCGGCCGCCGCGAATTCGTAGGCCGACTGGGCCTGCTGAAGCTGGCGGTCGCCGAAGAGGTACAGGCCCTGCAGATTGCCGCCCGCAAGCTTGAAGCTGTTGTTCCAGCCGAAGAGGTTCGAATTGAGAACCTGGGAGCCGACACGCTCCGCTACGCCTAAGCCGACCACCATCTTCAGCGCCGAGGGCACCAGTTCGAACTTGAACGATCCAGCGCCGCCAAAGGAGTTCGCCGATGCCGTCTCCTTCGACTTGTCGTATCGATAGGAAACCGTCAGCGCCTGGCCGGGCTTGACCGGAGTGGCCACGTAAAGGATGCCCGAGCCGTAATCGAGGCGGTAATCGACGTTGCGTGTCAGCACCCTGCCGTCGAGCTCGACGCGCTCAGAACCAGGAACCACGCCGCCAAAGCGCAAGGGGACGCCCGGCCGATCGCCGGAGAGCCGGATGTAGTCGATCGTGGGTGTGCCGCCGATGGTGGGCTTGTCGGCCTGGGGAAGCGTCTGTGTGGCGTCAAAGGGTGTTTGAGCCGTTGCCGCCAGCGGCAACGCCCCCAAAACTCCCATCGCCAATGCTTTCCAAGTCCGACGCATATTCGGCCTACTTGTATTGTAGATCGCCTAACCTGGGAAACGCATACCTGGAAGCCACAATTTGCCAAACAAACGCGTAAAGTATAGGCCTTCGGTCCTGGTTCGCGGGAACCTCGACCCTAAATTGCCTTCTTGTGGTTTGTCAGCGGATCGCGCCTCCATGCGCCTCCCTGGCCATCCGAGCCTTCTTCGAACGGCCCTCTTGATAGTCTTAACTACGAAAGTCAAGCAAAGTTTCGTTCCTTTTCAAGCAATTTTGACAGGATCGGGCAAGAACGGGTTTTCACGGGTCTTGAACATCTCCTCACTTTTGGCTTCTTGCTCCACATAGAGCTTCGGATCCAGCCCAATGACGCCATAGAAACAGACCGGCTGCGCAAGCCTAACGGCCCACGCGGCGTCGCCATAGCTGTAGTGCCACCATTCGTCGCGGCAGTTGGAGAATCCGGCGCCCAGCATCGCCTCCACCAGGATCGTCCGCCGCTCCTGCGCCTGGCGGTCGAGCCCAAGGGTGTAGGTTCTCGAAGCCGCAAAACGGTCAAAAGGCGCAGAGACGTCCAAAGTGTTCCCATTCAAGTCCAGCAGGTTCACGTCGACGGCGGCACCGGTGCAATGCCCCGGTGGCGCTTTGCGGTCGTAGGCGTGCACCACCCGGTTGACCGTCCGTCTCAGCGCTGCATCGGGACGGTCTGGATAGGCTTCGCGGGCGCATCGGAGCATGAACTCATAGATGCGCTTCTGGCGCTCGAACGGCCGCCAAGCATCGGTGACCCCGATCACATAGCCCTTGGGCAAGGATCGAGCTGCGCGCTCGAGCATCTCGGCGGCGGTCCGCCGGAGGTAGGGGATCACGGTGTCGCGGGCGATGATGGCGGTAGGCGCACCCTCAAGGAGCGAGACCAACGGCTCGCCGGATTCCTCCAAAGGAACTCGGTCGAGAGCGGCGAGGGGCTCACGCGCGCCCTTTGCCGGGTCCCAGCGGACCTTCAATGCAGGCCGCCTTTGGCGTTCCGAAACGGCACTTCGATCACGTCGCCGGGCTCCAAAATCGGATCGGCAGCCTGGCCCCGCCGAATCTTCTCCAATGAGTGGGTTGAGCGAACGGCCTTGCCGTCCACCCGCCGAACCAGAATCACCACGTCGGGCTTGGCCGCCGGTGAGATGCCTCCAGCGCCACGTAGGGCCACCGTAAGCGTCATCTGCTCGCCGAGCGCCACCGGGCCCGGGCGAATCACAGCGCCGCTGACCACCACGGTCGGCACCACCGTCTGCTTAGGCACCCGAACCACGTCGCCACGCTGAACCTTCGCGTCGTATGAAAGGCCAACGTTGACCGTGTCCACCACCACCTGCTTGCGCTCAAGCCGCACCATTTCAGGGTTGGCGTCGCGCAGCATCCCGCCTGCGGCGGCGATGGCATCACGAACGGTCATGCCCTCTTTGAACGGCACCGTTCCCGGGGAAGCGACGGAGCCCAATACGCTCACCAAATCCGGGATCACGGCGGGTTTGAAGATCACGCGGTCGCCCGGCTTGAGCCTCACGTCCCTCTCGGTTCCCTTGGTTTCAAGAGCGTAACCCACCGTTTGCGATTTGCCAAGAGAGTCGACGATTTGTATGGACTGCATGTCGGTGGCCTCGTGTGGCTTCGCCAGTGCCACCACATCGGAGAGCCGCCACTCTTTGCCGGCCGGCAGCGAACCCGATAGCGCCACCGACCCCGTGAACTCAATCGGGCGGCGCGGAGAGGCGCACCGGGTCACCCGAAGACTGCCGGCTAAGCGCATGCCGGAACCGTCGAGGAGTGTTCGTATCCGCGCCGCGGCGTCTTGAAGAGAGAGCCCAACCACAGAAACGGAACCGAGGATCGGCAAAACGACGTAGCCGTCCCGACTCACTTCGAATGTGCCCAGCAGGTCCACGCTCTCAGAACACTCAACGCGGACTACGTCTCGGTATTCGAGAGGACGCTCTTGGCATACCGCCAGCACGGCAAGCAGCAGGAAACCGAGAGTAGCAAAGAGCCGCATCCGCACGATGACGGGATTATGGATGAGAAGATGGTGCCGCAGGCCGGACTCGAACCGGCGACCCAAGGATTTTCAGTCCTTTGCTCTACCAACTGAGCTACCGCGGCGCTTGGTCTCTGTTTTCGGAACCTTGAAGGCTCCGCTGCACCCCAAATGAACGGGGATGGCGAGGATGACGGGATTTGAACCCGCGACCTCCGGCGTGACAGGCCGGCGCTCTAACCGCTGAGCTACACCCCCGCGCGGGCTTGAATTATGAACTCTCGCGGCCCAAAAAGCAAGGGAGGGTCGGCCACAACTTGATGCCTCCGCCTCTTCCGAGGTGGAGGCTTAGAACTTGAAGAGCCGCTGTCGAAGCCTCCACCTCGGAAGAGGCGGAGGCATCAAGCACAGAATGGCAAAGCTTCGTCTTGAGCCCGTGCCGGTATGATCGTGCGATGCCCTGCGTAGTTTTCGATATCGGCGGCGTGTTGGTCCGCATTCGCCAGACCTGGGGCGAATGCGCGGAGGCCGTCGGCGTCGATCTCCCGCAGGATGTCGCCAAGCTGAAAAACGGCGCGTTTGGGCTCCTCGACCCCTATCAGGAGGGGCTCGTCGAGACCTCCAACTACGTGACGGAACTCCAGGCATTTCTTGGTGGGGCATCTGCCGAAGACGCCATTGCCGT
This sequence comes from Armatimonadota bacterium, assembly GCA_016223145.1. NCBI lineage: Bacteria > Bacillati > Armatimonadota > Armatimonadota bacterium. The sequence goes on from JACRPN010000004.1 coordinate 20,952, forward strand.
TCACAACGGAATGCTGGCGGAGGCTTACGCCGGTACGGCCCAACTGGCATCCGAGCTCAGCGCCGCTGGGGTCACTTGCGGGTGCTTATCCAACACCAACGAGCTTCATTGGCCGGTACTTCACGGTTCGGGGACCTACCCCGCGATCTCGGGCCTGGCGTTGCCCTTGGCCTCGCACCAGGTTCGGCTTGCCAAGCCGAACCCGGAGATCTATCGCCGGTTCGAGGCGATGCGCGGTCTCGCGCCAGTGGACCACTATTACTTCGAGGACCACCCCGATTACATCGCCGCGGCAGCGAGTTGCGGGTGGAACGCCTGCATCATCGACCCTAACGATGACACCGCAGCGCAAATGCGCTCGTATCTTGCCATGAGGGGTGTTCTTTAGCCTGCGTTGCGCGCGACCCCAGCCAAAATAGTAGACTTTGCTCCACATGGATTTGGCCGCCAATCTTGATGCGCATGAAAGGATGATCCGCTCGGTAGAGCAAGCGACGCGTAGGCTTGCCTCCAGCGGAAACATAGACGCGCTGCTTCAAGACGTGCTCGCCATTTGCGTGACCGCGGTGGGCGCTTCGGGCGGCACCATGTACATCCACGACGAGCGCAACCGCCGGCTGGTCTTCCGGCACGTCTTGCCCGAGGCGGTGCGCGAAAGGCTGCCATTCAAAGACATCCCGGACGACTTTGGCGTCGCGGGGAAGGTGTTTCAGAGCCGCAAAATTGAGATCACCGAGCTCACTCAGCAGCGGGCGGGCGAGACCGGCGAGATCGAGGCTGCGGTGGGCATCGTGACCAAATCCATGATCACCGCGCCGCTTAACATGGAAGGCGAGGAGCCGATCGGCGTGGTCCAGCTCGTGAACAAGGTCGAGGGCTGCTTCTCGGAGACCGATGCCGCCGTGCTCGACACCGTCGCGGCGGTCTCTACCATGGCGATTCTCAATTCGCGGCTGACCGACGAAGCCACCCGCGCCTCGACTCTGCTCGGAATGGGCAAGGTCAGCCACGACATCGGGAACCTCGCGGCCAGCCTCTACGCGAACATCTCGTTCTCAGAGCTGGCGATGGACGGGTTGAAAACGCAACTGAAGGATTCGAACGCTGAAGAGGGTTCCCAGCTCTACGTCGAATCCCTTCAGTCCATGCTCGAGGAGCTCAAAGAGTCGGTGGACCGGATCGTGGGTTACTCGCACCTGATCTCCGACCTCTCGGCGGGCAAAGAGCTCAGACCAAACTTCAAGTTCGCGCCGCTCGGGAACACAATCCAAACCAGCGCGGCTTATCTGGAAGCCGAGGGACACAAGAACGGGGTTGCGTTGCGCTACGACATCGAGAAGGATGGCCCGGCCACCTTGCACGACGACCTATTCGTGTTCCGAATGGTGCAGAACTTGGTCGGAAACGCCATCAAAGCGGTCCGTGAAACGGCGCCCGAGGATTGGCGAGAGACGGTGGACGGGGAGGAGGATGCGGTCCTTGGCGAGGTCGTGATCCGCTACCGATTTGCCGGAGGAAAGCACGTGATCGAGGTTCACGACACCGGTCCCGGCATGACGCGCGAGGTCATCGAGCGAATCCTGAGCGGCAATGCGCGCAGCGAGTGGGCCAAGGCGAGCGGATCGGGCTGGGGAATGCGCATCGTCAAAGAGCTTGCGGCGACCCACGACGCCCAGCTTGAGATCGAGAGCGAACCGGGAACGGGGTCCACCTTTAGGGTGGCGCTGCCGCACAGGCAGGGGTGAAGAACTACCGGCCCGTTACCTTGCCGTCCAACTTGGACTCCCTCTTGGTGACCCGCGAGAGAAGCAGGCTCCAACCCTTCGGCGTCTTGGCCCAAAGATCTTCGACGGTGGACCTCATCTCGAACTTGTGGACCTTTCCCTGAGGGTCTTTCACGTCGGCCTTGATGAAGCCGTCCACGATAGCTACCGAGTTCTTCCCTTGCGGCCGGACCTCCTTGACCTTGCGCTCCCAGACCGCGTTGCTCATCATTTTCATCTGCTGCTGGAAGTTCGCCGCAACGGCCCTGCGGTCGGCGGACTTTCCGTCGGGCAAGAAGACCTTGAAGTCAGCTGCCATGCATTTCATCGCGCCATTGACGTCGTTGGCCTTGAAAGCCTTTGAAATTGCTGTGTATTCCTTTTGCAGTTCGGCCTTGATATCTGCAATCGCCGCACAGCACACGGAAAGGGCGAGAAGAAGGGCGACGGCGCGGGCGTACCTCATGCCGTGAGGATAGCAGATCACCTGATCGAGTCGATCTCGACCCGCCTTCCACCGGACTTGGCGCTCTTGTAAATGGCGAGAATCACCTTGAGCGGCTCGATCGCCAGGTCGCCGGTGATATAGGGGTCCCGGTTCTCCTGGATCGCCCGTGTGAAGTCCTCGATCTGGAGCCTATGTTGCTCCGACCAGAGCGCCGATGGATCGGAGGCGCCGGTCGCCCCCTCGGCCTTCTCCTCGTGGACGTCGATCTTGGGGGTTGGCTGCTGGGTGACGCCGCCACCGTAGGGGCTGGTGTCTTTTGGCGCTTCGGGGTCCACCTTGAGGACCTTGAACCGGTCGCCTTCGATGATCGCCGAGCCGAATTGGCCGTGCACCTCAAGGCGCTCGCTGAACCCTGGATAGGTGCTGGTCGAGCCGTGGATGAGGCCGACCGCGCCGTTCTTGTACTCGACCAAGGCATAGGCGAGGTCCTCGACTTCGATGTCGTGGACCGCCGTTCGGGTCACCGCCTGGACCGACTGCACCCCGCCCATGATCCACTGGAGCATATCGATGTAGTGGACGCCCTGGTTCATCAGGCATCCGCCGCCATCCAGCTTCCAGGTGCCCCGCCAATCGCCTGAGTCGTAGTAGGCCTGGGTCCGATACCACTTGATGTAGGCGTCGCCCATGATCAGCTTGCCCAGCTTCCCGCCTTGGGCGGCCTCACGAAGCGCGCGGATGTCCTGGGCGAACCTGTGTTGGCTGATGACGCCGAGCTTGACCTTCGAGGCTTTGCAGGTGTCGATAAGAGCCTTCGCCTGCTTATAGGTGACGTCGATGGGCTTTTCGGTGAGCACGTGCTTTCCGGCCTGAGCCGCCTTGATGCCGATCTTGTGGTGGAGCCCGCTGGGCACGCAGACAGTGATGGCGTCGACCTTGGGCAATAGCCCGCTGAGGGTCGTGAAAGAGGGCACACCGTACTTCTTTCCGGCCGCTTTGGCCTTGTCCTTGATGATGTCGCAGACACCGACAAGCTCTGCTCCCTCGATGTTTGCGATGGCATCGCAGTGCATCCCGTGGATGACACCGCATCCGACGACGCCGAACTGTACTTTCTTCTTCATTGAACTATGTCCGTAGTGGTTTTGGAGGGAACGAGTGAAGAGAAAAGGAGATGAAGCGATGAGGAGATTTCGCTGCGGCGAAGTCTTTCATCTTGTCCAGTCCTCTGCCCGTTTGGCCATCAGCACGAGCGCCCCGATTAGGCCCTCATATCGTTCGATCATAGCGTTGCTCTGCTCAGCACCCATGTATCCGCACGCCTCAGCGTGCTCAAGCCAAGACTGGGTCTCAGCCGCCTCGGCTTCCGCTTCATTGAGTTTGCTTACGAAGGCAGCCTGGTAGCGTCTCTTCCTCCATGCCTCGGCGATTGCCGCAGTTACAGACCTCGAAGATCTCCTCACTTGATCTGTAAGTGAATATCGCTATTCCGGCGGAAATAGCTTTGTGGCCCCGAAGATCACGGACGCGAGTTTGAACGCTTCTTGATAGACTCGAAGATCGCGATGGCTCTTGACCAAGCCTCCTTCCTTAACTTCGAGCACTTCTGTCGCGAGAGCACTCCGTCCAGGTTCAGATTCGAATAACCCGTAGGACGCCCGTCGTTCTCCCGCTCTCAAGTCCGATCGCTCCTCATCCCTTCATCACTTCATCCCTTCACTTCTGCTGAAGCCCGCACTCCTCCCACTTCGACAAAGTTCAGCAGACTCCTCCAGCTTCGGCCACGGTCTTTCGCAGGGCGTTGACCGCGGATTCGAAGAGCTGCGGGCCGGAAAAGCCGCCGAACGGTCCCTTGGCGCTGAGGTGCGGTTCGAGCGTCAGCGTGCCGCGCCATCCCTTCGCGATCAGCCAGCGCATTGTCTCGACCATCTGCCCATCCCCTTCGCCGCTTGGCACGATGGCCCCGGTGGCCTCCACGGAGTCCTTGATGTGGAGTGTATCGAGGTGCGGCAAGACCCAAGGAAACCAGTGTGGAAAAGGCCGATAGCCGATCAGGACGGCGTTTGAGAAGTCAAAAACGGCCCGAAAGTTGGGTCCTGAGAACTCCTCGAGCAGGCGTCGGCAGTTGTTGGGATAGGCCCCAAAAAACCGCGCGTCGTTCTCGTGGATCAGGATCAGATCGTTGGCCTGAGCCAGATCCACCATCTCCTTCATCCAGGAACGCACCTCGGGCCAGTTCGCGTCGTCATCGTCTCCGGCACCTGTCTCAGGCGTGAAAATCCGAATCCGCTTCGTGCCGAGCACCTTGGCGGCCTCAACGGACTGCGCCAGCTTCTCAAGCTCGTTTTTCCGGTTCTCGGACGAAACAAGGACCTTGTTGACCGGCGACCCCACGCACTGGATGGCGATGTTCTGCGATTCAGCCGCCTCGCGCAATTCCGACAGCCGCTGCGGAGAAAGCTGCAAGACGTTCAGCCCGTCCAGGCCCCGCACGTCGATGCCGCCGATACCAAGCCGCTTGAGCGTGGAAAGCTGCACATCGAGATCAGGGCTGATCTCGTCCGCAAAGCCAGAGGTTGGGAACCGTTGCGCCATGGCCGCAAGGCTACCTTCGCCCCGGTCAGGAGTGCAGCCATCCTTGGCTGCACCCCGGACCGCAGGCATCCCTGCCTGCGCGGCTCCGACATAATCGCAACATGATTCAGCCCGGCACCTATCCCGCCGCCGTAACCCCGCTCGACGAAAAAGGGCGCATCGATTGGGCGGGCGTCGCCAAGCTGCTCGCCTGGTTCGAGAGCTCTGGATGCACGGGCGCCGTGCTCGCGGGCACAAACGGCGAGGGCCCTTCCCTCTCAGCAACCGAAAAACGCGATCTGATGGAAAGGGCCATGCCGATGCGAGGCAAGCTCGACCTGATCCTCGGCATTGCCACTCCCAGCGTCGAAGAGGCGAAGTGGCTCTGCCGAAGGGCGGCTGATGCCGGCGCCGTCGGCGCTCTGGTCATGCCGCCGTTCTACTTTCGTGAAGCCTCAGAAATGGGGGTCCGGGATTGGTTCCTGGAGCTGCTCGACGCATCCCCCTTGCCCGTCATCGTCTACAACTTCCCAAAGCGGGCCGGAATGGCCATCTCGCACGGCCTGATGGCAGAACTTGCGCGCCACGAGCGGATGGCAGGCGCGAAGGATTCGAGCGGCGAGCGAGAGAATCTCGCCGGATATCACACTGCCATGACGAGGGAGGATCAACGCCTATTTGTCGGCGACGAGACGCTACTCTATGAAGCTCTGGAGACTGGTTGGTCCGGGACGATCAGCGGGGCTTCGAACGTTCTGGCCTTGCCGATCTCTGCGCTCGTTCAGGATTATCTGGCCGGTCGAAAAGAGTCTGCCGAGGCTAAGTTCACCCTGGTTCTTCCGCTGATCGAGGCGATCCGCAAGAGCCTTCAGCCCGCCAGCCACAAGGCGATTCTCAACACTTGGGGAGTGCTGCCGACGGCGCGCGTCCGGCGGCCACTCGTGGAGGCCGACTCAGCGAGGACAGACGAGCTCAGAAAGCTCATCGAAGAACATACAGGTCTGCCTATGGGTGTTTAGATCGTCGAAGAGCCGGCCCTTTTGATCACTCCGCCCTTGGGGACCGCCTCTCCGTCATAATCACCCCATGCTTCTCACAGGCAAGAAAGGGTTGGTCCTCAACGTCACCAACGACAAGAGCATCGGCTGGGCCATCGCCAGGCAAGCCGCCGAGCATGGCGCTGAAGTGGGGGTCGGAGCGCAGAGCGAGCGCATGGTGGAGCGCGTGTCGCCGCTGATCGAGGGCCGCGACCGGATGTCTCTCTTTACGGTGGATTTCTCCTACGAAGACCAGATCGAGGCGCTGGTGGAGGCCGTCAAGGCAAAGTTTGGCACGATCGACTTTTTCGTCCACTCCGCAGCCTTCGCCAACAAGGAGGACATGGTCGGGCGGTTTATCGACACCTCGCGCGACGGGTTCCAGCTTGCCCTGGACGTCTCGTGCTACTCGTTGGTGCGGATGTGCCGGGCGCTGGAGCCGATCTTGAACGACGACGGCTGCGTGGCGACCATCAGCTACCTGGGCAGTCAGCGCGCCGTCGGCAACTACAACGTGATGGGAGTCGCCAAGGCCGCGCTCGAAGCCTCCGTCCGCTACCTTGCCGTGGACCTTGGCGTGCGAGGCATTCGTGTGAACACCCTTTCGCCGGGGCCGATCAACACCGTGGCAGCACGAGGCGTAAGGGGCCTCACCGACATGATCGGCTACGTCCATGACAAGGCCCCGCTCAAGCGCCCGTATGGGCAGGAAGAGGCCGGCGCTGCCGGCGTCTATCTCATCAGCGACCTGAGCCGGGGCGTCACCGGGCAGATCCTCTACATTGACAGCGGCTATAACATCGCCGGAATGTAAATGCGGGTCCTCGCCGTTCCGCATTGGTCGTTTGGAAGGGATCGGGCGCTGCTCCGCGCGTTTCGCGAAGCACTAGATTCAAGCGGCGTGGACGTCCATTATTGCGGGTCAAACCTCGACCACAATCGAACGACCACAGCTTTCAGCGGCCCCTTTGAGGCGGTGGAAGGCGCCCTGCTAACTTTGGCCGAGCTTGCCCTTCCAGCGATCAACCTGCAACGGCACCTGGGCTCCTACCCGCGCACCGGCGGGCTGGATCAGTGCCGGATCGTGCCGCTGAGAGAGTCGGGTTCGCTCCCTGCCGACGCCGACGTCGAGGCGGCAGTCGCCAGCTTGGGCAACAAGCTTTCGGAGGGATACAGCCTGCCCGTGTTCCTGTTTGAGCTTTCGGAGCGGAGCCGCGAAAGGGGCGAGATCGGTGCGCTCGCCGAGGGCGGGTTCGGAGGGCTCCTGGATCGGGAGCTTCGGCCCGATTTCGGGCCAACCGCTGCCCACCACTACCTGGGAGCGACCCTCCTGGGGAGAAGCAGCTTCCAGATCGAGCTAGCAATCACGTTTCGTCCCGATGCAAAGCACTTGGCGGAGGAGCTGGTGCGTGAAATGGCCGATGCGCGAAGTATGGGAGACCCCAGATTCCAGGACGTGTCCGGGCTCGCCTGCGAGGCGTCGAGCATGGACTCCGTCCAGATCTGCCTGCGACTGGCCAACCCAAGCAACACGCCGATCGACCCAATCGTGGAGTTCTTCATAGAGCGCTCGTTCGTGCACGAGATGGCCATGACCCACGCCGAACTCGTCGGCCCGATCCGGCCCTGGGACATGGAACATGCCACCCACTTGGCCATCCGGAGGGAGCAGATCGTCGAGGAGGACGATTCTTGATCGAAGACGCTAATTCTAGAGGCGCGAAGGTCGCCTTCCTCAAAGATTACGACATTGGCTTTTTGGGTGGAGGCCAACTGGCCCGCATGAGCATCCAAGCAGCCCAACGCATGGGGCTCACTTGCATCAGCCTGGATCCCGGTGAGATCACTCCGGCTTCGGGGGTCGCGCCAGCCTTGGTCGGAAAGCTCGCGGACCCAGCCCAGGTTGGGCTTCTCGTCGGCCGTTCCAGGCACGTCACACTGGAGAACGAGTTCATCCCGGCTTCGACGATCCGCGAAGCATTCGAGAGCATTCGGAAGCCCCTGGACATGCTGGTCCCAAACATCGACGCGCTCGCCACGATTCAGGACAAGCTCCTCCAGCGGAGGGCCTTGGAGAAGGCCGGGGTCGCCTCACCCCACGCAATGGCCATTCCACAGAGCGGCGTCGGCGTCGCGGAGGAACTTGGGTTTCCCTGCGTGCTCAAGGCCAGATTCGGCGGTTATGACGGCAAAGGAACCCGCTATGCCCGGAGCGCGGAGGAGTTCGAGGGCTATCGCGACCTTTGGGGCGCGGGCGGCTGGCTGGCAGAGGCTTACGTGCCGTTCAAGCGGGAATTGGCTCAGATGGTGTTCCTGTCGCCGCATGGTGACGGGAGTTTCCCAACGATGGTCACCGAGCAGAAAGACCACGTCTGCGACCTCGTTTACCCTTCGGACACCGACGCCACCAAGGTGGCGATGGCGGCGGCGCGAGCCGTAGGCAAAATCGGCCTGTTTGGAGTCGAGATGTTCGAGATGGAGGATGGCTCGGTGCTCGTTAATGAGCTCGCCCCAAGGCCCCACAACTCTGGCCACTACACCCTGGACTGGGGCGGCGTGAGCCAATTCGAGCAGCACGTTCGGCTAGTGATGGGCCTGCCCCCCGCAACCGACGCCGGCGACGACTGCTGCATGGCGAACCTCCTGGGACAGCCTGGCGCCGGCGACCACCGAACGGGTCTTCGGGCCGCGCTTGAGGACCCGAGCGTCTTTGTCCACTGGTACGGCAAGGCCGAGTCGCGTCCGGGCCGCAAGATGGGACACCTTAACGCTGTCGGTGACAACTGCGTGGCCCGAGCCAAGGCAGCGCGCGAACGGTTTTACGCCGCTTGGACGCGTACCCAAAACGACCGACATCCTTTGGAATAGAGACCGAGATAGAGAGCTTCCTGTGAAGGCCCGGAACCTAAGCCGTCTACCTGACGAAAAAATCGAACTCAGATTGCTGGGCACGCCAGACGTGCGAATCGGCAATCGGTCCGTCACTCAATTTGGCTCCAAGCATGTGCCCGGGCTATTGGCGCTCTTGGCCTGCCACAACGAACCCGTCACGAGGGCCAGGATTTGCACGCATTTCTGGCCCGACCATTCATCTGCAGACGCACTTCACAACTTGCGTCAAGCTCTCCTTAGCGTCCGCAAGCTCGTGGGGAGCCGGGCCATTCATGCGGACAGAGGCGCGATCGGCCTCACCGAATTGGTCCAGTCGGACATCCAAAAGGTCCTAAAGATGGAGGACGCGCTTCTTGGGCCGCATGAGAAGCTCGCAGCAGCGAGAACCGCTGCGGACCTGGCTCGCGGCGAACTGCTGGAGGGCCAGGAAGAAGAATGGCTGCTCCCCTATCGGATTCGCTGCGGACAGGCTGCCATACAGGCGATCTTGCTCGTCGGCGAGAGTTGGCTTAACGATGACGCCGAACTCTCCTTGGTTTACGCCTGCAGAGCCATTGCCCTCGACCCCTACTTGGAAGCACCACGAAACCTTAAGGTCCGTGCCTTAAGACTGCTCGGCCGCGACGTGGACGCTCTGCGCGAGCGACGGGAATTCGAGGCGCTCCTTCATTCGGAACTCGGCATCGAGGTCCCCGAAATCGCACCCATTGCGTTTGCCCATGAGCCGGAGCATGCGTCCTCGGCGAGTTCGGCGCAAGCGCAAGGCTGCCCGTGCGCCGAGGCGATTGAGCTGCTCCTCGCTCGGGGCAAGCCCCGCGAGGCGGCGGAGCTTTCGTTGACGCTCGTTCCCTATTGGGTCGAAGCAGGCCAGATCGAAGGCGGGATCGCGGTGGCAAGATCCGTTCTTCAAGGAGCGACGAACGATCCAGAGGCCCCTCACCGCCCCCTTGCATGGCTCAGCATTGCCATGCTGCTTCAAGCACAGGGCCAGCTTTTTGATGCCAGCGCTGCCCTCAATGAGCTGCCGAGCCAAGGGTTGGACCTTCACCACCAGATTCGCACGCACATCTTGAGGTCTCGGATCGCACTCCTTGCTTTGCGCCCGACCTTAGCGGCCGAGTCCGCCCAGCGGGCGCTCCGCTTGGCAAAGGCCGGGCGCTTCCCTTCCATCGCAATCGAAGCCTACGATGTTGCGTCGAACATCGCGCTCTGTGATGAGCGCTATGGCTTGGCGGATCAATATGCCAAGGAAGGAGCCAGGCTCGCAGAACAGCAATTGGATGTCGATATGCAGGCCAAGGCCATCGGATTTCAGGCTCTGATCTGCCTTCGGCAAGGCAATACCGCCAGGGGGTCCGCCTTGGCCCAGAAAGGCCTAAGGCTCCTCGAAGGCAGAGTGGCCGCTCAAGCCCTCGCCACCCGCACTTGGCTGTTTCGAATTTTGGAGGAAGCCGGCGCAGAGGAAGCTGCTCTCGCCGGATACGAATCCTGCATCAGGGCCTTGAAGCGAGCCGCACTGCCTTTCCGCCTTGCCGTTGCGCTGACCTACTATGGCGATCTATTGTGCCGTCGCGGGAAGTTCGACCAGGCGATCACTCATCACAAGGCAGCTCTGGAGATTCGCGAGGGCCTAAGCGATGCGGTTGGCGTCGCAACTTCTCTTCGAGGAATCGGAAACGCTGCCCTCTTCTTGGGCGAATTCGACGAGGCACAAAAGGCGCTTGGCAGAAGCCTAAGGATCTTTCTGCAGAACCAGTCGGCGGACGGCGAGGCAAGCGTAATGCTGTTGATGGCTCGGCTAGCTCTCGCAAGGGGTCGACGGGACCAGGCTTTCAACCTGGCGTCACGAGCTCGGGACCTTCTGATGGGCCTATCCATGACGTCCCTTCAGGCGATCGGCGCGCTCGGACATTCGCTGCCCCAGGAAGCCGATTCCCTTGTTGCGGACTTAAGTCCGCAAAAGTAAACCACGAAGCCCCGATATTCGGTTTCGGGATTATTGACGATCCCTTGACGGTCGCTGTGCAGAATGCAACGAAATTCCCGGATGGTCCGGGAAGTCGGAGCAAAACTTCATGAAGACCCATGAGTTCCTTTTCAAGGCATTCGCCTTGTGCGCCGTTCTCGGATCCCTGTTGCTGACAGGCTGCAACGGCAAGTTCCCCGGCCGACGTGGCTCAGACCTGAACGGCTTCACGCTTAGGGCAGGCGTGATCGACCTCGACAAGACCGGAACGGACGTTGACTCCGTCACGAGTTCGACCGTTGTCCTGAGAAATGGGCCTGCTGTCGTCCCGGGCAACATTATCGTGCACAACGAACTTGGCCCCAAGCGTTTTGTAAGGAAGGTGGTCAGCGCCGACACGGTCGGTGACATGACGACTGTTCAAACCTCGGAAGCCGGCCTCGAAGACGTGTTTGCTACCGCGAACATCTCGCAACACGTGCCGTTTACGACGGATGACCTCTTGAAACTTCAGCCCGCTGCGCCTGGCGTGACCTTCTCGGCTCCCGGAAAGTCTCGATCGAAGGGCAGCGGGGCATCGCGAGGCGATGGCGGCATCGACATTGTCCTGGCCAACTTCCGGCTGAACAACGATAGCGACGAACCGATCGTGCGAGTGGATGGCAAAGTCCACCTGAACGCCGGGATCGAAACACGCCTTGACAAGAGCCTGATATCGGTGAATGAGTTCTATGTGGCTCCGTTTGTGGATATCGATGGTTCGCTGTCGGCCCAAGGGAAACTCTCAGGCTCTTTCGTTAGGGAGTTTCCCGTTTCACTGAACGTGAGCATTCCGGTGACGGCGCTTGGCCCCCTGGGAATCAACTGCGACGTTCAACTGATGATGCGGCTGGAGGGGAGCTTCGATGCCCAAGGCCAGTTCGTTCTTAAGGCGGGCGTTCACGCTCGCGCCGGCGTACGGTACATGGCATCCGGAGGGTGGCAACTCATCAACGAGTTCACCCCCACTCTAAAGATCAAGCCGCCTACCTATCGCGGCGCCTTGGAGATGGGAGTGAGCCTGGTTCGGCCAAAGGTCGCCGCCAGTGTTCTCGGCATCGGCGAACTTCACGTGACTGCCGACGTGGTAAAGGCTCTGGCAAGAGTCAGCTATCAAAGCGCTCCCGTACCCGGATTCCTGGTCGAAGGACTCGCGGACTTTGGCTTCTCTGCAGGCGGCAGCCTCAAGATCGGCCCCGTTACACTTTGGGAGCAGCAGAAGGACTTCAATCTGGGCTCGTTCCAGATCATGCAGCCCTTCCTTCTGCAGGATCTCGGGCCCAAAGACACCTACGTTGCCTTTTGTGATCCGACACTGCACACCATACACGCCCGAGACGGGGACGGGTCAAACGACCGAGTCCTTGTTAGCTCGGCCAATTTCGTCTACTCGCCCAACGTCTCCAACAGCACCGGCATGCTCTGCTTCGCACAGTTCAACGCACAGGGCCGCGGCGAAATCTGGGTGGCAAACCGCGACGGGTCCGGACAGCGAAGGATCACGGACGGCACGCTCTCCGTGAACCACCTGCAATGGGACCCCACGGGGTCGGAGATCGCGTTTGATGCCACCGGCGCCAACGGCGTGAAGCAGATCTATGTGGTCAACGTCGCCAGCGGGAGCATACGACAGCTCACGGCCGACACCACCGCCTCGAGAATCCCTTGCTGGACACCCGATGGCGAGTCCATCTACTTCGAGAAGACCACCGCCAGCTCCAAGAAGGCTATCGCGAAGACCTACAGTGCCTTTCCGTCGTTCACCTATGTGTTGGTCAACGACACCATCGACTATGCCGAGCCCAGCCTGAGTCCAAACGGATTGATGCTAGCCGTCTTGCGCGGTGGTTCAGAGATCGTCATTTGTGACCAGTTCGGTATGGATGAGCGCTTGGTGTTTGGCGACCCGCATCTCTCCAGACCCACCTTTAGCCCCGACGGATTGCGCCTGCTGCTGCAATACAACTTGCCGGGCAGCGTGTATGTTCAGTCATATGACTTGTATGGCGGAAACGTGATCGACTTCGGCCTCGGAATGCAGCCCAGCTGGGGGATGAGCAAGTTACCCGGCCGGGGGAACAGCCTTGCAGGAATGCCCCCGGGGCCGAATCCTGACGCGGCCGAGGGCAGGAGGAAACCCTCCTGCCCTGTCGAACACTTGATCGTGTGGCGGCGAAGTCATTCGCAACCACGAGGATCTTCACAGAGATTGCCGTTCATAGCGGGCGGCAGAAGTAAACCGAGGTATTTGGAACTCCCTGCTTTCCGTGCCTGTCCTAGCGGGGGTCCGTTGGGCTTGGAGGTGATAGAACAATGCTTAAGGAATTCAAAGAGTTTGCCGTGAAGGGCAACATGATCGATCTCGCCATAGGCGTGGTCATTGGGGCGGCTTTCGGGGGCATCGTCGCTTCATTTGTCAAAGACATCGTTACGCCGCCCATTGGGCTGCTGATGGGAAAGGTGGACTTTGCCAATCTATTTGTGACCCTTAGCCCAGGAGCGCAAGCGCCAGAGAATGCCACGCTGGAAGCCGCTCAGAAGTCGGGCGCCGTGACCCTCAATTACGGTCTCTTCCTCAATGCGGCCGTCAACTTCATCATCGTTGCGTTTGCCGTGTTCTTCGTGGTGAAAGCCATCAACAAGATGAAGCGCGAGGCGCCGCCGGCGCCGGAAGCTCCCGCCGAGCCTTCGAATGAAGAGAAGCTGCTGGGTGAGATTCGCGACCTCTTGAAGTCAAAATAGCCCCGTGAAACGGGCGATTGTGATTGTGCTCGATGGCGTGGGAGCCGGGTTCGCCCCCGACTCCCACGAGTTCGGCGACGTCGGCGAACCCTCGACCTTGAGGCACGTGTGGGACGCGGCCGGCGGATTTTCTGCGCCGTACCTTGCCGAGATCGGATTCCTTGCGGCAGGCGGGATCCCTGCAGCAGAAATCGCACTTCACGGCCTCGCCTCCCTCACCGACTCACCGTCTCACCGTCTCCACGACTCACCGTCTCACCCTCTCACCCCCTCACTCCCCCTTTCCAGCTGGGCCCGCCTCCAGCCTCTATCCAAGGGCGGCAAGGACTCGGTCACGGGGCACTGGGAAATGATGGGCGTCGTGCTAGGCGAGCGCTTTCCAACCTATCCGAACGGTTTCCCGATTCCACTTCTCAAGGAGTTCGAAGCAGCGATCGGCACGCAGACGCTTGGAAACTGCCCCGCCAGCGGGACTGAGATCATCGCTCGGCTCGGCAAACTCCACGTCGAGACAGGATTCCCCATCGTCTATACCAGCGCCGACAGTGTGTTCCAGATCGCGTGCCATGAGGCGGTGGTGCCCGTGGCACAGCTTTACGAATGGTGCCTGACTGCGCGCAGGCTCTGCGTACCTCCGGATGGCGTTCAGCGCGTGATCGCCAGGCCGTTTGTTGGAGACCCCGAATCGGGGTTCACAAGAACCGACAACCGCAAGGACTTCCCGATGACGCCGCCCCGCAACCTGGCGGATGAGATCGGAGACGTCTTCGGCATCGGGGTCGTTCCCGAACTCTTCGGGGGCAGGGGGTTTCGGCAAGTTCGACGCACCCAGAACAACGCCGAGCACGCCGAGATGCTCTGGGGGGCGCTGGAAACCGATGCGCGGTTCATCTTCGCCAACTTTGAGGACACCGACATGCGCTACGGGCATCGAAACGACCCACAGGGCTTCGCGCGCTGCCTGGAGGAGTTCGATCGGGAAGTTCTCGGCCCCCTGATCGGCAAACTGACACCCGACGACTTGCTGATCTTGACCGCGGACCACGGAAACGACCCCACCGACGCTTCGACCGATCACACGCGTGAGTACGTGCCGGGTGTGGCTGTAGGCGCGACGGCGCCGGGAGAAAACCCTCTGGGGGACATCGAGGGCTTCGCAACAATCGGCCGCACGGTCGCCGCACACCTGGGCATTGCCGGATACGAGGGACCGATCCTCCTGGATTGAGCCAATCGTCAGATTTGCGCATTCTGGCGATTCCATGCCCCAGATACCGATACATTTCTGTCAGGATATCCTTGAACAGGGATCATCAGAATTGTCAAAAACTTGAACTCCCAAGCTCGCAGAATCTTTACCATGCGAGCAAGAAAAGCCTTCACCCTCATCGAGCTGCTCGTGGTGATTGCCATCATCGCGATCCTGGCCGCGATCCTCTTCCCCGTCTTCGCGGCCGCCAAGAACGCAGGAAAGAAGACCGTCAGCATCAGCAACATGCGCCAGATCGGCATGGCCAGCATGATGTATCTGAACGACTACGACGACTCAACCCCCGCGCTCTACTATTACGACGCGAACAACCTGACGATCCCCTCGACGCAGGGCTTCTACTACTGGCCGGTGCTCCTCCTTCCCTACACCACCAATGAGAGCATCTTCCTTTGCCCGAACGATCGCGCCGACGACCCCGCCCTCGTCGACAGCCAGGGCCGTGGACGCTTCGACCAAAACAACGAGCTCCACTACTACATCATGGGCGCCAACCCCAGCTACGGGTTCAACTACCGCTACCTGAACCGACAGATCATGGGCCAAGACCCGAACGGCACCAACCCCACGCCCTACTACTTCACGGGCCTTTCGGCGACCTCGCTGAGCGCCCCGGCCTCGACGGTCATGTTCGCCGAAGCCACGATGAAGGACAAGACCCGCCCCGGCGGCAGCACGGTCGTTTCGGCGATCGGTTACTCCCGCATCGAGCCGCCCAGCCGATGGGTGGGCGTGTGGCCCGATGCCCGAAGCCAAGGACAGCTCTGGCCCAGGTTCAGCAAGGACCAGGTGATCGTGACCTGGCTGGACGGCCACGCCAAGGTCCGCGCGGTCAACCAGCTCAAGGTGGACAGCACGGACGTCGCGATCAAGGACAAATATTGGAACGGCAACGCAGAATAGCCTGCGCTTGACTCTCATCGAAGGGTCATCGAACGACTGACACTCCTCCCAAGAACGACTAACTCGGACACTCCTCCCTCACCGGAAGCCCGGCCCCCGCGCCGGGCTTCTGGGTGTATGGAGGTGCAAGGTGAAGGGTGTTGGGTGTAGGGTGTGGGGTCCGGGGTTTTGGGGTGCGGGGGCCTCTCACCTCGCACCCTCGGGGAGAGGCGGTAAACGCAGTGAACCGGGTGAGGGGGATGGAGACCGAGAACTCGTTACGGGGTCCGGTGTCTCGGACCTAAGGCGCAGACCGCCTACACCAACAACCACCCCGCCACGCGCAGAGCCAGAGCACGCTATCTCTACGACCCCGCAGGCAGGGCCAACGCCGTCGAGCATTATTGGGACGCCTATTCGGGCGGAAGCTACACCTCGACCAAGCTCCTCAAGCAGGATTACGCTTACGACAGCACGACCCGCCTTAGGACGGGCACAACCTGGAAGCATGGGGCGTCTGGCTCCTGGACGACCGACCGAACCGAATACTATGGGTATGATTCGGCTCTGGACTACCTCACGAGCGTAGATTATAACGATGGCCTTTCCAACGAGTACCAGACTTGGACCTACGACGATGCCGGCAACAGGGCCAGCGATTCCACCTTCTCAGGCGGAGGAACCTGGACGTACGACAACCTCAATCGCATGACCGCGAGCGCCGGCGGCTACACGTACACAAACGATGTCCTTGGTAACCGGACCGACCGGGACAAGTCGGGCTACCTTGGGACTGACTACCACTGGGACGCCCTAAACCGGATGACGTATTACACCGAAGGCATCGGGCACGACGATTACGCCTATAGAGCCGATGGGATGCGGATCTGGAAGAACCATGCCTCAGGTATGGTCCATGAGGAGGGTGAGCCGGACCCAGGGATCGACTATATCTCGCAGTATTACTACGACGGACAGATGCAAGTGGAGAACTACGAGGCTCACTCCAACAACACGGCTCTGCTGACGAAATACGGGATCGGCGCCCGTGGCATCGACTACATGGAAACGTACAACGGGAGCACAACGACGGTAGGCTTCCCGATCTACGACGGCCATGGCAATATGATCGCCACGATTGGAAGGTCTGCCTCTTCGCCTTATTACTCCACAGGCGATGCGAGGGAGTACGACGTTTGGGGCAAGATCCGGTCTGGCAACACCACCGGCGACCCGAAGAACCGCTATTGTGCGAATCTCGGGCATCCCACGGATGATGAAAGCGGCCTCATCTACATGCGGGCGAGGTACTACGAGCCTTGGACGGGGAGGTTTGTAAGTGAGGATCCGGCTCGCGACGGATTCAACTATTTCGTCTACGGTGATTCCAATCCAGTCTCAGGAGTTGATCCGAACGGTAAGGCGTTCGTACTTGACTCATTTCTGGACTGGGTGTTTGCTATAGGTATCGGAGCTGCAATGTATGGTGGCATTAAGGAAGCCATCGTGGAGTCAGACCGTGGCACGGGGAACCTGAGCCCAGCTCGCATTCTCGGAAAGGCGGTTCAGAACGGTCTGTTTACTTCGGTGTCCATGCTTCTCGGAAAGGTATGGATCACAGAAACGGCGGCTTTGCTGAACCTTGCAAGGAGTAAAGCTGATGCTTGGATTGCTGTCTTCGTGTCGGCAGTCTATGCCGTCACAATTGCTACGTTCATCGCGATGATTGACTCCGAAATGGATAAACTGATAGATCAATGGGCACCAAATCCGTAATTGCGCTGCACCTAACGATGCATGTAGTGGTCATCCTGGTTGCTATCTCAGCATGGCTCTTTCCGGGAGCTTCGTTGTTCCTGCACAAGACGGTGCGTGTGTTACTTGTTTTGTTGTGTTTTACTCAGTATGGGAGCTTTTTGTCCATAGGCGTGAGTCGCCTGTTTGCGATTGCAGCCTGCTTGCCGTTAGCAGTTGCGTACGCCTCTCTTATTGACGGAACGTCGAACACCATGATCCTGTTGATAGTTGGCGTTTGCCAAGCGATTCTTCTCACAGCACTGCTACTTCTCCAATGCAAGGGCGAACGTGCAACGAACCTATGAGCAAATGAATGTGCTGGAGAATTGAGCACACCTACCGGAATGACATCCTGGGAAACCGGCTTGACCGGAACTACGATCAATCCACCGGCGGAGCGATTTATGAGTGGGATGCCTTGAACCGAATGAAGATCACGGCCACCGTCTCGGCGGGGGCCCGGTACGAATATCGTGCCGACGGGATGCGCTATGAGAAGGTGGAGGGGTTGACGCTGAGCTGGATTCCTCCGGAGAACCCCTTCTTTGGTTCTGGGCACTACGACCAGAACTGGTCCCAAAACCTGCCCACCACCCGCTACTACTACGACGGCCAGATGGCGATGGAGGAGGACTACAACAACTCCTCGACCTACACCACGACCAGGTACGGCATCGGTGCAAGAGGCATCGACTACATTTCGAAGTACGACGGCACGAACACCACCACAGGCTTCCCGATCTACGACGGGCACGGCAATATGATTGCAACCATTGGACGATCCGCCTCTTCGCCTTACTATTCAGTCGGCGATTCCCGGGAATACGACGTCTGGGGCCGCATACGGGCAGGTAACACAACGGGCGACCCGAAGAACAGGTATTGCGCCAACCTGGGGCATCCAACGGACGATGAGTCCGGCTTGATCTACATGCGGGCTCGGGCTAGCCACCCTTCGGGTGGGCAATCAGAGGAAACGTAGATTCGGGTGGCTGCAGTCGCAGACTGCTGTGATTGGAGTTGAGGACAAGCTTGCATAATCCGGTGAACGCTGACTACAATGTCAACATCCTGGGCAACAGGACGCAGACCGACACCTCGGGCGGCATGGCTATGCTCGGCTACATGCACTGGGACGCGTTGAACCGCATGACTTACTTCTCGGGAGTCGGCGACGTGGGGCATGACGACTATGCCTACAGGGCCGATGGCATGAGAATCTGGAAGAACCACGCGTCGGGCGAGATCCACGAGGAGGGTGAGCCGGACCCAGGGATCGACTACATCTCGCAGTATTACTACGACGGGCAGATGCAGGTGGAGAGCTATGAAGAGCGCTCGAACGGGGCGTACCTCCTGACCAAATATGGCATCGGAGCCCGCGGCATCGACTACATGGAGACGTACAACGGAAGCACAACGACGGTCGGCTTCCCGATCTACGACGGCCATGGCAACATGATCGCGACGATCGGGCGGTCAGCCTCTTCTCCTTATTACTCTACTGGCGATACAAGGGAATACGACGTCTGGGGCCGCATCAGGGCTGGCAATACCACCGGCGACCCCAAACCCCGCTACTGTGCCAATCTGGGGCATGTGCAGGACGATGAGTCAGGTCTCATCTACATGCGCGCCCGCTACTACGAGCCGGGGACAGGGAGGTTTGTGAGTGAGGATAGCGCTCGCCATTCGGTGAATTGGTACATCTACGCCAGGAATATGCCCACGGTAATGAACGATCCAAGCGGCAATGAGCCTGCTTGGATCGAACAGGTAACTCGCGTGATTGAGATGCACTTAAGGCTCTTTGCGGCCCAGCTAATGTTCTTTGGAGGTGCCTTTGTACTTGCCGGGCTACTAATGCCAAAAGGCGAGTACCCAGGGTCATATATGGCGATAGGAGGGCTCATGCTCCTAATCGGATACTTACTATACGAAGAAGCTTATTATGCTGCCGGACTTGTCACCGCGTCTTGCGTTTGGATCTACGAGCATGAACTTGGAGGCTCGAATATTCGGGCCGGGATGATCATGTTCGGTGAGGCCGGATTGGCTTGTCTTGGGCTACTGATGGGTGCGGCCGAAGGAGATCCTGATAATTGGGTGTGGGGGCTTCCTTGATTACTGCTCTGGTGTCGGTCGGGTTCTGGATGTTTGCCTTGGGTGTGATCATAATGGGGCCGCAGCCATGGCCTGTGGCGATAGCAAGAAGCGCGATCGCTGGGCTATCTCCTCTCGTCGCATTCGCTGTTATCGGGCACTATGTTAGGATCCCGTTCTTTCTCGCAGGAATTGCTGGATTTTGCCTTGCTGTTGGCTCCGGGATAGTCCGGCGTCCTACTGGAAAGCTAGCAGACCAAGGTCGGGCCGTCTATTCGAAAGACACGCTAGGAAAGGTACTGTGTGTCTGCGGCCTGATAATGATCATCGGTTCGGACATGATGCTTAATTAGTGACAGATCGCTCCTCTATGTATGGCTGCCCGCACCATAGTCGGCTAGCCCCCCTTCGGGTGGGGATACCAGGGAATTGTAGTGGAGGATGGCTCCACCATTTAATGGTGGTGCTCTTGGACCTGGCTCTTATTGCGGATGGACCGATGGACTTCATAGAGTGGAATTGAGAGAATGGAGTCGATCGTCGCCTCAATGTTGTGCTTGCTTGCATATGCTGTGCTTAATCGAGCCTACTTCTTCTTCGCTGGTCGTGGAATTGAGATTCAAGCTTTAAGAGCTGGCTATAGCGGGCGATATGATCCGGGATTGCGATTTCGAGAGCGGGCAATCAGATTTGCTATTGTGGACCTGCCCTTTGGTTTGTCTGCTTGGGCCTACTCCGGTGGCTACGTACCGCTTTACGGCCTGAGCATAGTTGCATGCTGTAGGATTATACAGTGGAGATTCCATGTGCATTTCGAGAGAGGAACTTTTCTAACTTCGCTACAGCTTTCTCAGATTGCATTGATCGAGTTGATTCCTGTGCCTGCCACGGTCAGCATGCTTGTGCTTCCCGTGCTATGGAAGGTCTCCTTGATTGGTTAGGGCCAGGTTGGGCGAGCTGATGAGGTTTCGGATGTGGAAGTATTTGGACTATGTCCGAGCGGGTTCGCCAGAAGGCGCCAAGAGGGTGTTCCAGGCGCCGAAAACGCAGCAGTATTCAGGTGGATCGTGGAGCAGCACGTCGGAGGAGTTCCATTTTGCCTTCGACTCCGCCGGGCGCCTCACCCACGCCGCCTTTGCCCAGACCGCCAGCTGGACCCCCGGCTCTGGCCAAAGGTGGTATGACAACAGCCACCCCGCCACGCGAAGAGCCCGCGCACGCTATCTCTACGACCCGGCCGGCAGGGCGTCCAACGTCGAGCACTATTGGGACATCTATTCCGGCGGCGCCTTCACCGGTGCGCCCCTCCTGGCCCAGGACTACACCTACAGCACCTCCACCCGCCTTCGCACCGCCACCACCTGGAAACACGGTTCGGGCAGCAGTTGGGCCACCGACCGCACGGAATACTACGGCTACGATTCGTCCTTGGATTACCTCGTCAACGTAGACTACAATGACGGTATCTCGAACGAGTACCAGACCTGGACCTATGACGACGCGGGCAACCGAGCCTCAGACTCGACGATCTCAGGCTCCTGGACCTACGACAACCTGAACAGAATGACCGCGAGCCCCGGATACTCAAGCTATACCAACGACATCCTTGGCAACAGGACAGCCAGGCAGGGCTCGGGCTGGCCGTCTCCCACGCCCACGAGCTACACCTGGGACGCCCTGAACCGAATGACGTACTTCTCCTCAGGGGTTGGGCATGACGATTACATCTATCGGGCCGATGGGATGCGGGTCTACAAGAACCACGTGTCGGGCCTGGCGCATGAGGAGGGCGAAGCCGACCCCGGAGACGTGGACTATTCGGCCCGCTTCTTCTATGACGGGCAGATGCAGGTGGAATCCAAGGAGACCTACCTGAGCGGGAACAACTGGCTGACCAAATACGGCATCGGCGCAAGAGGCATTGACTACTTGGAGCGATCCTACAATGGCGGCACAGCCACCGTCGCATTCCCGATCTATGATGGCCACGGCAATATGATCGCGACGATTGGAAGGTCTACTTCCTCGCCTTACTATTCAGTCGGCGACCAGAGAGAATACGACGTCTGGGGACGCATCAGGGCCGGGAATACGACCGGAGACCCGAAGAACCGCTATTGCGCCAACTTGGGGCATGTGCAAGACGACGAGTCCGGCCTCATCTACATGAGAGCGCGCTATTACGAGCCCTGGACCGGGAGGTTTGTGAGTGAAGATAGCCACCTTGATGGCAGAAACTGGTATGTATATGCCCTAAATAACCCTGTAGCCTGCGTAGATGCAGACGGCCACTTCTCTCGTGCAGAACTCATTGCCTATGCTGTTGGTTTGGCCCTGATGATGGCTGGTGCGATCTACTTCGGCCTAGGCTTCAAAATGAAGTGTGACGGATTATTCATGCTAAGTCAGGCGGATTGGAGGCCGTCAATCTTGCCCATTTCAAACGATCCCGATCGTATTGAAGCAGCCAAAGCATTCAATTTCGAGACGCAGATGTTGAAGGCTGAAGCCAGAGGCTTAATCGTGGAAGGTGATGTGTACATGCGTAGAGGCCGAGCTGTTGCGGGATCTGCTATCGCGGCAATGGTTATGAACAGATTCTTAGTCGAGGCATTCGTAATCGACGAACAGCTAGTAGGCTCAGGCCTCGATATTCTCGATACTCTCTTTGGAGGATGACATGGATATTGTGGTAGCCACTATCGCAGCGTTTGTCGTTTATGGCTTACTATCAATGACGCAATATGCAATTGTTCAGGGGATGGTGACGCGATCGGCAGACGAACGTACAGTAAGGAAAGCAATTTGTGCTCCGTACCCTGAGATAGCTGGTCTTGTTGTTGCACTCACTGTTGGGGCGATCAGTACTGCAATACTCATTTTCGGCATTGTGGCCCTTGCTTCAGTCTCAATATATGATTACTTTCGGCTTCGGGTTTGCGATAGGCCGCCTGGATACAGTGCCGGTGTTCGGAGAGCCTCGTACATAGTGGCAGCGCTTAGGTCTTCTATCTTTGTGTTCATAGCATCTACTGGCTTGATATGGGAATTGGTCAGAGGTTGACTGTCTGCAACGGGCTAGCCACCCTTCGGGTGGGCAATCAGAGGAATTGTGAGGTTCGGGTGGCTGCAGTCGCAGACTGCTGGTAGTGGAGAGCTAGAGTGCTCGGAATGTGGTTCGTCTTGAGCTAAGATGGGGATGGTCCTGGAGAGGGGAATGGCTATCGGGATGCGAGAAGCGCAAGTAAGGTTTGGAGAGACCTCGCGTCTTGCCGCGCCGGGCTACTTCTACGACGGGCAGATGCAAGTGGAGAACTACGAGGCGCACTCGAACAACACGGCTCTGCTGACGAGATACGGGATCGGCGCCCGCGGCATCGACTACATGGAGACGTACAACGGGAGCACGACCACGGTCGGCTTTCCGATCTTTGATGGGCATGGGAACATGATCGCGACGATCGGGCGGTCGGGCAGCACCCCATATTATTCGGTCGGGGACCAAAGAGAATATGACGTCTGGGGGAAAATCCGTTCCGGGAACACCACCGGCGACCCCAAACCACGCTATTGCGCTAACCTTGGGCATGTTCAGGATGATGAATCCGGGCTCATCTATATGAGGGCTCGGTATTACGAGCCGACTACGGGGAGGTTTGTGAGCGAGGATCCTGCACAAGATGGGAGAAACTACTTCCAATATGCAACGAATAATCCAGTTAACAAGTTTGACGCATCTGGCGAAAACGACCTATGGGACGCCTTTAAGGCTGCTATTCAGCCACTCTTAGTTACCATTGGCGGCATGAACTTAGCTAAGTTAGCAGCCCAACTTGTGGCAAATCAGGCCGGCTACGCACTATTTGCCCTGGCCCAGATGATGTTCGGTGTCGGAAGTGCACTTTCGAGAATGGGTCAAGGGCTTGCGGCAAGTAGCAACCCATTCGCGCGCATCGGCGGAGCCATCTTGGCTCACGGTGGTGCAAAGGCGATTGCAGCGGGTGTGATGTTACTTCAGTATGCTGAGTGGTTCATGTTTTTAGGTGGAGAGGCTGCGGCTTTTGATCCAATCGATAGGATTTCGCTTGACTGGGGTAGCAAGAACATCGGCGGAGACTGAACCCATGCGATGGCTTCACTGGTTCCTTAATATGGCGAAGGAAGACGGGCCAGATAATGTGCCCTCGTCGATGATTGCTGACAAGAAGTTACGTGGATTAGCCGAGAAAGCACTTTCAGCGTACACCGGCACCTCCCACGAGTCACCTCGAAGACGCGTAAATGAAGCCTATTCGTCCCTGTGTCAGCTAAGAGACGCCATGCAACGCCGAGGAGGATTCAGTTGTGGTCTCGTACGGAGAGTAAATAGGGCGGCCTTCTTGACGGGAAGCATGCGCTTCGATTGGATAACCATTAAGGAGCTCTCTGAGCAGGAAACAGTCGAGGAGTTCATTAGGTCGCGCTTCGCAACATTAGCTTCGGATATTGAGCCAATTACGACTGTGGAGATGAACTCAATAGTGCAGGCAGCTTCCGATGGGCCACTGCATAATGCGGCGAGCCCTCCTTCGGGTGGGCAATCAGAGGGAGTGTAGGTTTCGGGTTGCTGCCCCGATCATCGGGGTTGCGCGTCGAGTCGAGGCAAAACTTGGAATATACGATGGATGTAGACTTCAATAACGACATCCTGGGCAACCGCAGCTGGCGGGATTTTGAGCAGACGGGTTCCTGGCGTTACAACTGGGATGCGCTGAACCGCGCGACGGACATCTGCGGACCGACCTCCGGCGCACGCTATGAATACCGCGCGGACGGCATGAGAATCGAGAAGATCGAAGGCCTGACCATCACCTGGGTCCCGCCGGAGAACCCGTTCTTTGGCTCTGGGCACTATGACGAAAACCAGGCCGGGAACAACCCGACGACGCGGTACTTCTACGATGGCCAGATGGCGATGGAGGAGGACTATAACAACTCTTCGGCCGGCCACCCTTCGGGTGGGCAATCAGAGGACGTGTAGGGTTCGGGTGGCTGCAGTCGCAGACTGCTGAGATAGGAAACAAGACTACTCTTAGGGAATCTGGTGAACATAGAATATAGGAACGGCATCCTTGGCAACAGGACAGCCAGGCAGGGTTCGGGCTGGCCGTCTCCCACGCCCACGAGCTACACCTGGGACGCTCTGAACCGGCTGGCCACTGCGTGGCCTCCTTTTGTGTGAGCCCTGACTGCCGTTAGTCCTCTTGCTGTGTGGCTACCCACTTTGTGGGTTGAAGTTCAAAGCCCTGCGTTGAGGGTCCGAACAGACCTAAAACCCACAAATCAGTACGTCGGGTCCAGGATGTTGAGCGCCGTTTTGAACCGCGCGATCGCGGCGATATTCTCTTGGTCGCTCGGGCGCAGGTCCTGGATGCGGTGCGCAACCTCGAGCGCCTCACTGTGCTTCCCGTGGTACTCATAGCACTTGATCAAGTTCTTGCCCGTTCCCCAATCGGTCGGGTCCAGGGCCCAAGCCCGCTGGAAATGCAACGAAGCGCCAGGGATGTCGCCCTTGCGCCCCAGGCACATGGCGAGCAGCGCATGCCCCTTGGGGTGAACCGGATGTGCATCGACGAAAATCTGGAGCGCGGCCTCGGCCTCGTCCCACTTGCCCTCTTTGATCAAGGCCTCGCTATGTTCGATCATCCGTCCTTCTACGCCTAGATTGCGCTCGATTCCTTAGGGTGGCGAATTTGTTGGGATTTCTCTTTCGTGCCGATGCCATGGGGCATAGGCTAAATGGGCAGCTTTATGAATCTTTGCGCCAAATCGCGGCCTCTCCCAAGCAGATCATGGATAAACGAACCCTTTGGGGAGGGCTCTTGCTGGCGGTTGCCGGGTGCAGTGCTCCCAAACCCACTCCCGCCGAACTCTCCGCAGGCGAGCCCGTCTCGGGCCTGACCCTCGAAACCGTCTCTGAAACCTCCATCCCCGAGGTCTACGAGGCCAGCGGCGCCGTGCGCGCCCAGCTCAACGCAACCCTAAGCTCGAAGGTCATGGGGCGCGTAACGTCGGTCAGCGTTCGGGAGGGTGACGACGTTCGCTTGGGGCAGCTCCTTGTCTCGCTCGACAGCCGCGAGCTCTCATCGGGCGTCGAAGCGGCAAACGCCAACCTCAATGCCTCGCTCGCCGGCGTCCGGACCGCCGAGACCATGCGCGCGCTCGAATCGAAATCCAGCGTGGCACGCATCGCCCAGGCCGAGGCGCAGGTGGCCATGGCTCAAGCGAACGTCAACGCCTCTCAAGCCAAACTCGACCTGGCCTTGGCGGGGCCCCGCACCCAAGAGAAGGCACAAGCCAGGCTGGCACTCGAGCAGGCGGAATCCAACGTGCGCCTCGCAAAGACCCGCCTCGACCGCGTGGCCAGCCTTGCGTCCCAGGGCGCCATTCCGAAGAAGGAGCTAGACGTCGCCCAGAACGCCTATGAGCTCGCCGTCGCCCAGCGCGATTCGGCTGCCGAGGCGTTGCGCATCGCCCAGGAAGGCACACGAACCGAGGACCTCCGCGCCGCGCGAGAAGCCGTTCAGCAGGCTCAAGCGGGCCTCACGCAGGCTCAAGCCGGACTGGCCCAGGCGCGCGCCTCCGCGCTCAACAACCGTGTGCGCGAGAGCGAGGTGCAAGGCGCCCGCGCTCAGGCGACCCAGATGAAGGCCGCATTGGGTTCGGCAAGGGTCTCCCTGGCCTATGCGTCGGTTCCCGCCCCATTCGCAGGGCGCATCGTGGCGCGGCTCGTCGATCCCGGCGCGATGGCGACCCCGGGCTCTCCGCTCCTCACTCTGGAGGGCGGCAGGCTCCGGCTGGAGGCTTCGATCCCCGAAAAGCACATCGGCAGGCTCAAGGTCGGCGACCCGATATCGGTCCACATCGATGCGACGGGCGCGGACCTTCAGGGCAAGGTGGACGAGGTCGTTCCTCAGGGCGAAAGGGCCAGCCACACGTTCCTCGTCAAGATCGCGCTGCCCGAAGAGGGTGAGGCCCGGTCTGGGATGTTCGGCCGCGCTTTCGTTCCTCTTGGCGAAACCAAAGCGATTCTGGTCCCCAAACAGGCGGCCTGGCAGAAGGAGGGCCTTTGGTACATCTTCGCCGTCAACGCTGAGGGCACCATCCGCCTTCGGCTGATCACCACCGGCAGGACCCTGGGAGAGCGTCTCCAAGTGCTCTCTGGGCTTGCTCCCGGCGACCGGATCGTCGCCCGCGGCCGCGAGAACGCTCGTGACGGCGCGAAGGTGGCGGGCCAGTGAAGGTCGGAATAGCCGGCAAGCTCGCCTCAGCGTTCGTCAATTCGAAGCTGACCCCGCTGCTCATCATCGCCTCGTTCCTGCTTGGCGGGCTCGCGGTCCTCAAGACCCCGCGCGAGGAAGAGCCCCAGATCATCGTGCCGATGGCCGACGTGATCGTGCCGTTTCCGGGCGCTTCGGCGGCGGACGTCGAGCGTCGCGTGACGACCCCGATGGAGAAGTTGATCTGGGAGATCCCCGGCGTCGAATATGTGTATTCCACCAGCAGCCCGGGCCAGGGCATGGTCGTGGTCCGGTTTTTGGTGGGACAGGATCAGGAAAGGGCGTTTGTCCGACTTCGCGAGAAGCTCCAATCCCATTTCGACAACATCCCTCCCGGCGCGGGCGAACCGATCATCAAGCCTCGATCGATCGACGACGTCCCGATTCTCGCCCTTACGCTGCACAGCCCGTCCCTCGGCTCCTACGAGCTGCGCCAGATCGCCGGCCGCGTCGAGGAGCAGATCAAATCCGTCGGCGAGGTCTCCGAGACCGCCATCATCGGCGGCCTGAGGCGTGAGGTCCGTGTCACGTTGGACCAGGCCAAGCTGGCGGGCTATGGACTCGGAAGCGATGCCGTCGCCCGTGCGCTAGGCGCATCCAACCAGAGCGCGCAAGCAGGCGCCTTTGGCCAGGGCAACGCCGAAATTTCCGTCAAGGCCGGCGGTTACTTCAAGACCAGAGAGGACGTGGCCAAGACTCCAATTGGGTCCCAAGGAGGCCGGATCCTGCACGTCGAGGACGTCGCTACCGTCGCCGATGGCCCCGAGGAAGCCCGCAGCTACGTTCAGTTCGGCTATGGCCCGGCGAGCAAGGACCCTGCCAAGGGCCCGGAGCTTCGGCAAGCCGTGACCATCAGCGTCGCCAAACGCCAGGGAGCGAACGCCATCGACGTGGCCCACCGCGTGCTCGCCAAGGTCGAGACTCTCAAAGGCACCCTGATCCCCGGCGACGTGACGCTCACCGAGACCCGAAACTACGGCGAAAGCGCCAGCGAGAAGTCCGGCGAGCTGCTCTATCACATGTTCCTCGCCGTCATTTCGGTGACCGTTCTCATCGCCCTGGCGCTTGGGAAGAAGGAATCGCTCGTCGTGCTCGTGGCAATCCCGGTCACGCTCGCGCTCACGCTCCTCGTCTTCTACCTCTATGGCTTCACGCTGAACCGGATCACGCTTTTTGCGCTGATCTTCTCGATCGGCATCCTGGTCGATGACGCCATTGTCGTGGTCGAGAACATCGTTCGCCATCTGCGCCTTCCCGAAGCCGACCGCCAAGGCACGCTCAAGACCGCCGTGCTTGCCGTGGACGAGGTGGGCAACCCCACTATCCTTGCGACCTTCACGGTCATCGCGGCGATCTTGCCCATGGCGTTCGTCGGTGGGCTGATGGGGCCCTATATGCGCCCGATCCCCGTTGGCGCGAGCGCCGCGATGCTCTTCTCGCTGCTAATCGCGTTTGTGGTCACTCCTTGGGCCGCCGTGCGCCTGCTCAAGACCGCAAAGCACGAAGCCCACCATGGCGAAGGCAAGGAGGACTTTCTCACCAGGGTCTACCGTCAGATCATGACGCCGCTGCTGCGGTCCTGGAAGGCGCGGCTCGGTTTCTTTGGGCTGATCATCCTTCTGCTCCTGGGGTCCTTCGCGCTGATCGCCACGAAGTCGGCGATCGTGAAGATGCTCCCGTTCGACAACAAGAACGAGTTCCAGGTGATCGTGGACATGCCCACGGGTACCAGCCTGGAGAAGACCGCTGCCGTGGCTCGCCAGCTAGCTGATTACGGCGCCAAGGTGCCGGAAGTCACCGATTACCAGATCTACATCGGCACGGCGAGCCCCTACAACTTCAATGGCCTGGTACGGCACTACTTCAACCGCTCGATGAGCTACCAGGCCGATATCCAGGTTAACCTGGCGCCCAAGGGCGAGCGCAAATCCCAGAGCCACGAGATCGTCAAGCGCATTCGGGGTGACCTGGTGGCCCTCGGAAAGAAGCTGGGAGCAAGGGTCAAGGTCGCCGAAATCCCTCCGGGGCCGCCTGTGCTCCAGACGCTCGTGGCCGAGGTCTATGGCCCCGATCAGGAGGCCCGCCTCGACGCGGCCAGGCGCGTCAAAGAGGTCTTCGAGACCACGGAGGGCGTCTCCGACGTGGATTGGTACGTCGACGACGACCAGCGGACGATCCGCTTCAAGGTGGACGACACCAAGGCCGGCATCCTGGGCGTGGACGTGGCGGACGCCAACCGCGCGCTCGCAACGGCATTGAGCGGCGCACAAGTTGGCCTCCTGCACGATGAGGGAGCACGCGAAGACATTCCGATCACGCTAAGAACCGAGCGAAGCGCCCGGAGCAGCATCTCGGACCTGACAGGCTTGACGGTGCTCTCCAGGGGGGGCGCCGCCGTGCCTTTGACGGAGATCGTTGACCCCATTGAAGTGGCCACAGACAAGAGCATCTATCACAAGAACCTGCTCCCGGTGGTCTACGTGACCGGCGACGTCGTGGGCCGACAGGAGAGCCCGGTCTATGCGATCCTGCAGATGAATGCCGCCATCGACAAGCTGAAGCTATCCAGCGGGGCCAAGCTTAACGTGCTCTCGACGCATCTCCCCGAGACCACGGACGCCAGCACGATGAAGTGGGACGGCGAGTGGCACATCACGTATGAGGTCTTTCGCGATCTCGGCATCGCCTTTGCGGCGGTGATGGTGCTCATCTACATCCTGGTGGTCGCCTGGTTCCAAAACTTCAAGACGCCCCTGGTCATCATGGCGCCGATCCCGCTTACGCTCATCGGCATCCTCCCCGGCCACGCGCTGATGGGCGCCTTTGTGACCGCGACCTCGATCATCGGCTTCATCGCCGGGGCGGGGATCATCGTGAGAAACTCCATCATCCTGGTGGATTTCATCGAGCTTCGCCGGCGTCAGGGGCTGCCTCTGGAGCAGGCGGTGATCGACGCGGGCGCCACGCGGTTCCGCCCGATGCTGCTCACGGCGGCGGCGGTCATCGTGGGGTCGTTTGTGATTCTATTCGATCCGATCTTTCAGGGCCTTGCGATCTCGCTCATGGCGGGGGAAATCGCCTCGACGCTGCTCTCAAGGTTCGCGGTTCCGGTGCTGTACTTCCTGTTTCAGGGGAAGGAGGGCCTGGCCCAGCAGGAGAGCTGAGGTCGCGAGGCACGAGGAGTGAATTTTGAAGGCTGGGACAAGCAAGGCGGCGATAGGCCATCATTAGCTTATCGCCATCCCCACCCTTGATTCAGACAGCCGCTACGAGCGGCTGGTCGCTGAGCACAAAGACGCGGTCTATCGGCAGATTGCGCGCGTCTGTGGCAACTACGACGACGCCCAGGACGTGCTCGTGGAGACTCTCCTCGCCGCCTACCGCGCCATGGACCAGCTTCGCGACCCCAGTGCGATGCGCGGTTGGCTGGCCACCATCGGCCGCCGCATTTGCCGCAGGATGAAGCACAAGGAGGCCCTGGCTCCGATCCTGGCGCTCGCCGACGCCGAGGAGCCCTTTGTCGCGCCCGACTTTGACGCAATGCTCGATGAGGGGCGAATCAGGGAGTGCGTTCGGCATGCCGTCGAGCGGCTGCCAGAACCCTATCGCGAGGCCTACATGCTGCGCGACATCGAGCAGCTTTCCGCCGAGGAGGCCGCCGAGCGGTTGGGGATCGGTGTGAGAAACCTGAAATCGCGCCTTCACCGCGCGCGCTTAAGGGTCCGCCAAGAGCTGGACTCGGGCATCTGCGGCGCGGGGTGATGCAGGGCGATTGCCGGAGCGTGAAATCGAATTGTCACCCGACTCCCGATCCGGCCAGGCTCGGACGGCCTGTCCTCTCCCCCGCGGTGTGGGAAGGCTCTTCCGCGTTCACCCTTTCGCATCGCGTCTTCTTCCTCACTGGGCCGCGACCGCATCGGGACCTTCGATTCGCTTTGTTCACCCATCTCCCCGCCGAAGGGGGAGTGGTCCTAATCATTCACTCTCGCTCGGCCTCACACACCCTCGTTCATCCTCACCCATGGCGGACCCATGTGAATCCTCGCCCCAGCCCCCTGCCTCTCTTCACCATGAAGCAAACCCTTTGGACCATCGAGCGGCAGGTGCGCCTGGCCGTCGGCATTCTCGTTCTCGCGAGCTTATCGCTCGCAACTCTGGTCAGCCTGAACTGGCTCTTTTTGACCGCCTTTGTCGGCGTGGGGTTGCTGTTCGCGGGCTTCACCGACGTGTGTCCGATGGTCCACGTCATCGTGCGATTGCCCTGGAACCGCCACCCATCCAATGAAGGGTTGAGGTAGAAGATAGCAATGAGCTTTTGCACGGAATACAGGGTGGCGGGAGATTTCGCCGAGGTGGTCGAGCGGGTCAAAGCGGTGCTTCAGCAAGCGGGCTTTGGGACGCTCTCGGAGATCGACGTTCAGGCGATCTTCAAGAACAAGATCGCCAAGGACATCGAGCCCTACACGATCCTCGGGGTCTGCAATCCCGTGCTCGCGTCTCAGGTTCTGGCGATCGACCCAAAGATCGGCGTATTTCTACCCTGCACGGTGGTCGTGAGGCAGGAAGGCGGCGAGATTGTCGTCGACTCGCAGGACCCAAGGCTGATGGCAAAGTGGCTGGAAAACCCTGGCATCTCTCCGTTTGCTGATGAAGCCGCCGAGAGGATCGAAGGGGCGCTGGGGTCGCTCTAGGGCAGCGCCTCGAGAGGGCCCTTCTGTCCCTGTGTCCCTGTGTTCCATACCCCCTTCCCACGCAGGCTAAAGCCGGCGGCTACCGGCTATCCCCGCTCGTCTTCCTTCCGAAACACGTCCTCCACCCAGGCAATACCGGTCATCATCTGCGGGAAGCCGAGGGTCGTCGTGGCCTGGAGCACCGCATGGCGGATCTCCTCGCGGGTGGCGCCGGCTTCCAAGGCTTTGCGCGCCTGACTATGGACCGCTCCCTCCATCTTGGCGCCGAGCGAAAGCCCCAGCTTGACGAGCGCGCGCGTCTTTGCGTCGAGCGGGCCCGCCTCGGCTACGGCGTCGCTCAACTTGCCATAGGCGGCGCCCACGGCGGGTTGCTCGGTCATGAACTTCTTGAAGTGGCTTGGCAGTTTCGGCATGGGGGTCCGGGTCCTCTGCTTCCATTATCGCCCGTTCGCGGGCTGAAGCGAAAGGGCACGGGCTTTCACACCGAGGACGCAAAGGGGGGACCGGGGGAGGATGGACGGTGGGTGGTGTGAGAGGCACGCGCCACTCACCTCCCGGAACCTCCACCCCCCAACCCCCTTCTCCTCCAGAGCAGGAGGAGGGGAGTGCCCCCCGCAACCTACGCCCCACGACCTGTGACCCGAAACCCGCAACCTGCGACCCCGCGACCAGCGACCTGCCACCTACGACCTACAGCTCTCCGGAATACATCCTGCAAATCGCCAGTTTCCTTTCACCCAACCCTTTAGGTCTTCTGCAAAAGCATCACATAGACCCAAGTTTGCGGACTCGCGGAGCCGCCGTTCAACTTCTTGATGAACGAGCCGGGTAGTAGCTCCGCTAAGCCAAACTGCAGAGTCGCGGACTTCGAAAGCCGGTGCGTAACGTCCAGATCGAGTTCCAGCCCGACCTGCCTTCCGCTCTTGCCGGTCGGATCGAGGAACACCCCGTTCGGACCCTTGTTTGGGGCGCCCATCTTGCCGTACCATGCATCTTTTGAATCCAGAAGCTGGAAGTAGTGGCCGTGAACGTGCACGTCGGTTTTGGGTTCAGGACAGAACTGCCACCCGCCCGCCACCTCGGCCATGTTCTTCCACGCAGTCATGTCCATGCTTCCATAGAACTTGTGAGCCGCAGGGTAGAGGTTGTCGAAGGTTTCGCTGCGGTTAGGGTTATGTCCGCCGCTGGCGGCATTCAGGTTCACATAGACCTTGCTCGCTTTGCTTTGAATCCAGGTCGCCCCGGTGTGGATCGCCCAGGCGCGGTGGTCCTTCCCGGCGACGCGTCCCGCTTGAAGGGCTGCCTCGAACTCATACTCCGTAGCGTCCCGGCGCGTCTTGGCCAAGTGGTTCAGCGTCGTGATACGGGTCGGGCCTGCGACCGTCTTGTCGGTTTTGAGCACGGCCATCGTCTGGCCGAGGTTGCTCCTGTGCGCGAGACCCACGAGGCCGACGTTCTTCGGCAAGGGCTTGCCGACGCCAAACTTGAAATAGAAAGCTTCCCAAGGGCCCCGAACATAGCGGACGCCATCATAGGATCGAGCGACGTTGTTCCACTCCAGATGCCCGACGAGGCGGTCGTTAACTTCGATCAGCCTTTGCCGGCCCAGCGTGATCGAGCCTTTGGGCTGAGGAATCCTCACGAAGGCAAGCGACACTGTCTGCTCTTGCGGCGAGTTGAAAGAGGTGGGGGTGGTGCACTGGCCGAACGCGAACTGGTACTGCAGCACCGCGCTGACTTCGCCGCACTGCAGGTCAAGGGTGGGCCGGAACCGGGTGTAGAGGTCGGTTCGGTCGTCTGGGGCGGAGCTGAGGAAGTCGCGGTTGGCGCGTCGCTCGTAGCGTTCGCGCATGTCGAGGCTGAGCTTGAGATCGATGGGAGGAGTGCTTGGTACTGAGAGCATCGTGCGGGTCCTTGGAGCAAGTCCGCCCTATGCTGCACGGGCTCCAGCCCTGGCCGCGGTCTGCTGAGGATCGAGGATTCGGTGCGCCGCCCCCTTGCGACGCCAAGGCGCACATGCTGAAAGCAAGTGCGACAAGGTTCTCAGCAGTTCTTGAAAAGGTGGCCCGCCAGAGCGCAGATCATTGAGGCCGAACTGCCTTTCTCTAGTGTCCCGAACTTGAGCCTGTTCCGCTTGGCGCTGAACCTGAGCCCAATCTGCACATCGCATTCCAGAAAGGACCGCCTGCCACGGATACGATTTTCCGCGGTGCGGCAGTTTGGCGGCGAACCGATCTGACCGAAGTCATAGCCGACAATGGAGCGGGCCCCGTTGCCGTAATCCATAGAACAAGTCCTGGTCGGGGCGATTCCGATTCTGTCGGGACCACCTCTCCCACCCCATGGAGAGAATGGCGGGTTTGCCGGCCCGATTTGAATCTACGGAGGTCTCAGGTCGTCTACGGGCCATCGGGAGCGTGATTCCTGAGGAAAGCGGACGCCTCGGCGTTCTCGAGGCGCTTGGCACGGTCCCGGAGGGCTTTGGGAGCTTCGGCCGATTGGCCGGCCGCGCGGAAGATCTTCTGGGCGAACCAATAAAGATCGTTCTTCCAGACCGGAAAATCGTGGCCGCCGAAATCGACGTGCCACACGTGGGGCACGCCCTTTTCCTTCAGGTAGCGATGCACGCCTTGGCTGATACCGATCAGGCCGTCCTTGTCGCCGCAGGAAACCCAAAGGAGCTTGAGCGACTTCGCCTTTTCAGGATCGGGGACGAGCTTCTCGGGAGCCAGGGTGTTTGGCGCGGATGAGAACCCGCCCACGTAGGCAAAGGTGTTTGTGTTTGCTAGGCCAAAGTTGAGGGACTGTCCGCCTCCCATCGAGAGCCCAGTCAGCGCCCGGTGATCCCGGTCCGCTATGGTGGCGTAGTGGGAGTCGACATACGGGATGACGCTCCCGAGCAGGTCCTTGTCGAACACGCCGAACGCCGGGGCGCTTTCAAACACGTTCCCTTCGGCGCGATCGTTGGGCCTTGCCCTGCCATTGGGCATCACCGCAATCATCGGCGTCGCCTTGCCGTCCGCGATCAGGTTGTCGAGGATCACGTTGGCAAGGCCTGCGCCCGGCCACTCCCATTCGGTACCGCCGATGCCGTGCAGGAGGTAGATCACCGGGTACTTCCTCTTGGCCGAATAGTTTGGAGGCGTATAGACGACCATCTTGCGCTTGACTCCAACCGACTTAGAGTCGTATTCGACGACCTCGACCTTTCCGTGGGCAGCGCCCTCGCGCGGCGTATCGAACCCGGAGGGGGCCTGCGCGAACGCGGGCTTGTCGTCCGCGCCGAGAACGATCTGCCGAGACGGCTGCTGGAAGGCAATCAGGCTTGCGAGAAGAAGAACGGTCATAGCGTTTGCCTCGGTCTTGATGACGTCGGCTCGACGGTCACGAGATAGACGTCGTTCTCGCGCATAGGATACTCGCGGACGAGCGATCCATCCCGGCGAACCCTGACGGTCTCCTCACGAATCGGGCCGCCACCGTTTCGCTTCATGATCTTGGCCAGTTGAGCGCGGGTGAGCTGGCTGGGCCGGCCCAGATCAAGGTAGTCGGCGTAGGGATCGTTGACGCGGTATCCGACCCGGTAGACCTTCACTCGATACTCACCGGCCTTCATACCCGCGAACAGAAGACGGACATTGCCCTTCGGCTTCGGCTTGACGTCGGTAATGAAGAACTGCTGATTGTTGACATTCTCGGGTATCGGGTTGGTGAAGTCCCAGAACAGGGCCTGAACGCCTTTGTCGTCCGCAGCCACAAGAGCCCGAGAATCACTGCAACGCAGCTTCTTGGGCCCGAGCTTGTTCAGGTACTCGTACGCTCGGAATGCGGGCTTCTTGATGTCCTGATAGTTGATGAGCCCAAAGCCGCCGTGGAAGGGCGTTGCCCGGGGACCGGCTTCCTCGAAGATGTCGGTGAAAGTCCAATACGACATCGAGTCGACAACGCCCAATGTTGACTTCAGCTTTTCCAGAATGTACGGAGCGCTGACGTAGCTATCGTGCACAGGGTCCGCCGGCGTATAGGACGAGCTCCATTCCGTGAAATGAAGCGGAAGTGTGGGCATCGAGGAGTCCTTGATCTGTTGGCGCACCCGCTTGACGTCGCCGATGATCGAATCCGGGTTCTTGCTAAGCACGGTCCCGCGGCCACCATATTCGTCCAGATGGCCGACGTCGACGCCGTAGCTGTGGGTCGTTATAAAGTCCAGTGGCGAATGGCTCTCAACGCAATAGCGGATGAATTCCTGCACCCATGCCGCGCCTGCTGTCGCGGGTCCCCCGACGCGCAGCGAAGGTTCGACCGCCTTGATCGCCTGTGCCGTTACCGAATAGAGCTTGAAATACTCCTTTTGGTCGCCCGCCCAGAAGCCGTCCAGGTTCGGCTCGTTCCAGACCTCGAAGTACCACTTCTTCACTTCCACGAGGCCGTAGCGCTCGATCCAATGCCGGGTCAAGGCGGCGATGAGGTCAGCCCACTTGCTGTAGTCCTTCGGCGGCGTCACGTTCCCGCGCCACCAGAAGATCGTCTTCTTGCCGCTGGCCAGCCCGTTCGGCATGAATCCCAACTCCACAAACGGGCGCACTTTCAGATCGACGAGAAAGTCGTAGAGCTCGTCGATGTACTGCCAGTTATAGACCGGCTTGCCGTGCTCCTCGTGATAGACGCCCATGTCATCGCACAGTAGGCCGTGCATCCGGATGTACTCGAAACCGCACGCCTGCTTTGCCTGTCGGAGCTGCCGCTGCCAATCCGCACGAAGACCTTCGTTCGCCCTTCCGGCCCCGATGCACGCGCGAAACATTCCCGTGAGCGGTCCTTCGACGGCCCGGATGTCAACTTGTATTTGTCGCATGGTAGCCCCTTGATGAGAAGCAATGAGCACGGCCGCACAAACAAGTCCGATCATTTGCAGGCCTCGACGAGGATCCGAATCAGCTCGGGATCCTGCTGAGCACCGGTCGTCCGATGGAAGAGTCCGGTCTCATACCCGACGTCCCAGTACATCGGGACCACGCCGTGCCGGTACGCCGAGCGGGTGATATAGCTCACCCAGTCCTGCTGAAACGGCCTCATGCCCGGAAACTTCTTCTTCAGCCCGACGGCATATTCCCCCAGGAGAACCGGCACCCCCTTGTCCACAAACGCTTCTTTCACCTTCTGAAACTGCCCGTCAGCGTAGTCTTCATTGCCCCATGTATCCGTCGCTTTGGGGTCTGAAGCCTTGGCTCCCCACTGCCAAATGTTGCTTTTTTCGTTAATGGTGAAGTGATAGGGGTCGTAGTAATGGACCTCGAACATCAGCCGGCCCTTGGCGGGGTCCTGCGGCAAGGTCGCGTTGAATTTGACGCCTGAGTCAATGTTTGTGTTGAATGCCTGCACGACCAGCCAGCGCGTTTTGTTCTTGCCGCCGGTGGCCCGCACCGCGCTCACGAAGGTCTGGTTATAGCCGTTTTGCACTTCCGCATATTCCGGCTTCGGCGGTCCATAATCGCCGTCCACCATCACCTCGTTCGTTCCGGCGAAGAGCAGTCGGCCGTCGAAGTCCCTGAAGTTCGTGGCGATCTGGGTCCAGAGCTTGGCCAGCTTGGCGGAGACCGCGTCCCTTTTGGCATAGGTGGGCTGCATCCAGCCTCCATCCCAATGGATGTTGATCATCGCATAGAGCCCGGCCCGGGTGGCCATCCGCACCACTTCCGTGACGTGGGCCATCCATTTCGGGTCGATCTTCTGGTTCTTGTCCAAGTACTGCGTATAGGCCACCGGGATCCGGATGCTCCTGAAACCCGCGGCTCGGACAGCCTTGAAGTACGCGTCCGTCGGCTTGGGGTTGCCCCAGGAGGTCTCTGTTGGGATCGCCTCCAGCGTGTTGCCAAAGTTGATCGCCGGCGACATTTTCTGAAGATAGTTGTCGAAGGTGAGTGTCTGTTGCGCCAACGCCAACCGGAATGCAAGAGCGCAAGCAAGGAGCGCTGTGGTTCGTCGGGTTTTGCTGAGCTTATTCATCATGGCCGCCTACCGGACATTGGGAGCTTGATCGAAGCCGGCTTCAGGCCGTCAGATTCAGCGACAACCTCGGCGCCGGCATTCCGTGTGATGAGGATTTGCGCCAGGCCATTGAACAGGGACCTCTCTGACACGCCGTCCGCCTCATGCGAAGAGGGGTCGCCGTTGCCCACGCCGAGCAACCGGCAATTCATCAGTCGAAAGCGTATGTGGTTTTGCGCCGTCGGAACTTCCCGTCCCTTGGCATCGACGGCTGCCACTTTCAGAACGCAAATCCGGCCAACGTATTGCGGCGCCAACTTGACCGCCACAGCGGGACCCGTGGTCTCGACGATTTCGTGCCCGCGCGGCTTTCCACCTCGGAAGCCTATCGCCTCCAGCACTCCCGGCTCGTAGGGGACATGCCACTCCAGGTGGCCGAGCCGAGGCATTGGCCTGCGTCCCAGAGACTTGCCATTGAGGCGAAGCTCCACTTCCTCATCGTTGCTGTGAACCCAAACCTCGATCTCCTTGCCTTCGTGGCCGGGCCAGTTCCAATGCGGGAGGACATGCAGCACGGGCCGGCCAGACCACCAGGCTTTGTAGTAGTAGTAGTTGTCCTTCGGAAACCCGCAGAGGTCCAGGATCCCAAATTGGGACACCGTGTTCGGCCAGCCAAAGGGAGTCGGCTCTCCGCGATAGTCGAAGCCGGTCCATTGAAACTGGCCCGCGACGAACTTGCGAGCGTCGTAGAACTTGACTGATTCCTCGGCTAGGACATTCCAGTCCGCCTTGTTCTTGTCGTAAGCCGTGAGATAGCCTCGATCGCGGTCTTCGAAATAGATGCCGCGGGTAGAGAACGTCGCGCCGTCCTCGGAGCCTACGGAGGCCTTGTCGGGAAACTGACGATAGAAATCGTCGACGCTTCCATGGGTGAAGTAGTTGTAACCCATGACGTCGATCGTCGTGGAGGAGCCGGAGCCCCAGCCGCCGCTAATCGCGACCGTGGCGGGCCTTGTCGGATCGAGCCCCTTAGCGAGCGCCTGCATCTTGCGGGTTACCCTAGCACCCTTGGCGTTGCCTTCGATCGACCACTCCTCGTTGCCGAGAGACCAGATCACCACCGATGGGTGGTTTCGGTCGCGCAGGATCAGGCGCCGGAGGCTCTCCAACTGCTGAGGGTTGGTCCCAGTCTCGCGATTCTCGTCCATCACGAGGATTCCAAGCTGGTCGCACGCATCGAGCAACGCGGGGTTTGGCGCGTTGTGGCTCGTCCGGAGCGCGTTCACGCCCATTTCTTTGAGCTGCATGAGCCGCCAGACCTCCAACTCGTCGGGCACCGCGACCCCGACGCCTGCGTGGTCCTGGTGGTTGCACACGCCTTTGAGCTGGACCCTTCTGCCGTTGAGAAAGAACCCCGCTTTCGGATCCCACCGAATCGTGCGGATCCCGAAGGGGGTCTCATAGCGGTCGACCTCTTGACCGCCTTGCCGCACTGTCGTGATGAGCCTGTAAAGGGTAGGCGTTTCGACCGACCAAAGCTGGGGGGATTTGACGCGGAGCGAGGCGGGCACTTCACTTTGCGCGCCGGGTCCGAGCTTCTGGAGTCGGGAAGACCATTGGACGACCGATCGCCCTTCCGGGTCGAGAACCTGGTGGGCGAGCTCAAACCGAGTTGAGGCATCCGCAGCGTTCTGAAGGGTTGTGCGAACGGACAGAGTCGCATGGCCTTTCTGCAGCGTCGTAGCTACAGAAGTTCCCCAGCGCGCGACGTGGAGCGGTGCCGTCTTCGTAAGCCATACGTGACGGTAGATGCCCGCACCCTCGTAGAACCATCCCTCTTCAAGGCTTGCATCGACGCGGACTGCAATCGTATTGCGTCCACCGTAGTTCAGATAGTCCGAGACGTCGTAGCCGAAAGAGGTGTAGCCGCTCGACTCCCGGCCCAAATAGAAGCCGTTTATCCAAACCTGCGAATCGCGAAAGATGCCGTCGAAGTCGAGTCCGATTCGGCGGCCCTCGTCGGCGGCTGGAACGTCGAAGGTCTTTCGGTACCAACCGACGCTGTTCTCGGGGAAGTTCTTTCCAAGGGCCTTTGAGCCGTGGCTGGTGGAGCCGCGGTGGTCAAAAGGTAGCTCAACCGCCCAGTCGTGCGGAAGGTCGATCACTCGCCAATTCGAGTCGTCGAATTCCACCTTCGCCGCTCCCTGGGCGGTGCCTGCCTTGGCAAAGTAGCTGAAATGCGTGCCCGGAGGCGCCGGGTCGAAGTCTTTGGAGGGATCGGTGGCATGGCCGAAGGCGAATCGCCATTCCGCGTCCATGAGCAGCCGCTCGCGCGTCGGGCCTGTGGCTTGGGTCGCGAGGAGGCAAGTGAGGGGAACAAGCGTAATCATGCTCTCTCCATCGCTACTCGACCAGGTCGGCTCCTCGTTGTGGCAGGGTCAGCTCTCCACGGAACGTCTTGTTGGAGATCAGTCCCTTTCTCGTACCCGAAATCGGGAAGGTGACATCCGAATAGTTCGTGTTGATATAGAACGTTCGCCCCTCCACCACGCGAGCGAACACCCCCTCTGGAGTGGCCGGTCCGTCCGGGACTCCGGCCGCCCGCTTAACGACCTCCAGGGCCGCGCCGACGGCCGAAACGCTCGATTCGGTGGCGAGGTAGAACGCCTTCCCTCTCCCGTATTTGTTCACTGTTAGGAACGGTGCGGGCTCGGGAAGATAGTGGTTCGTGATGTGTCCCAGCACCTCGGCGGTCGAGGGCTCGAGGATCTCGTAATACGCGGCCTTCGTGCTGCCGGCCTTGCCGTCGAGCGAGAAATTCACGCCCGAATCGTTCCGATAAAACGCGGCGGTTCTCAATCCAAAGACATCGTTTAGCTTTCCTGGCAGAGGCGTCTCGAACCACTGGGCGTGTTCGTTCTCCTTTGCCGAGTAGCCGGTCATCAGTACCGTTCCGCCGGCACCGACGTAGTCGCGGATCGCCTTCGCGCTCGCCTCGTCCATGACGTAAAGCGCGGGAATCACGACCAGCCTATACGCGGCCAGTCTTTCGCGCCCGATGTTGATAATTGCGGCGTCGATGTTCTTGCGGTAGAGCGGCTCGAATGCAGCCTGAACCTGGTCCTGATAGCCTGTTTTGAAATACTGCCTCGTGGTATTCGAGGGGCCGTTGGGCGCAGATGCAATTGCGCTATCAAAGGCATAGGAGATTGCCACCGGCGGCTCGTAACGCCGGGGAAAGCCGTACTTCGAAAGCAGCTTGAACTGCGAGGCGATCTGCCCCCACTCCTGAACCTTCCATGACGGCTTACCGTCGTGGTCGACGAGCCCGAAGAGCGCCTGCTCCTCACCTCCGGCGTGGCTGTTGAACGTCCAGGCCAAGATCCCCTGCGTGCCGATGAGGAGTGCCACGTTGGCGAGCATCCGGCTCCGGCCCGGATCGCCGTACCAGCCGCCACCGCCTGCGGAGAACTCGTTGAGCCACGTGGGGGTCGGAAGGGCTCCCTTGGTCATCAGGGACTGGAATGAGCCGTCGATCGCACCGCCCGGATAGAAGCCTTCGGCCCCGAACGAGACGTAGTTTTTGTAGGTCGAGAGATAGTCAAACGGCTTGCGCCAGGCCGTATCCCAGATGTTGGAAATCGTGGGGATGCCCGGCATGTATTTTCGGCGAACGGCCTCCAGCTCCATTAACCGAGACACAGTGACGTCGGACCAGTAGCGGTGGAGGTCCAAGTATCGCTCAGAGGGGCCGGGGCCATCCTTGAGCGGCAGAACGACGTCGTCGAAGCTGTTCAGCCGACGGGACCAACGCTGCGTTGCCCAGGCCTTGTTCAACACCTCGATTGACCCGTATTTCTGCTTCAGCCAGCCGATAAACCGCTTGCGGTCGGCCTCGGAGTAGGACATAAAACCGGCGCCGATCTCGTTGTCGTAGCCCACCGCAAGGATCGCTGGATGATTGGCGTACCGCTTCAGCATGGCCTCAGCGAGGAGGACCACATGTCGGGCGTAATCCGGATCACTGATGTTGTCCATGTACCGCTCCGCAGGTGGGAGCCGCGTGCCGTTCTGGCTGATAATATCGATGCCCGGGTACTTGCGATGCAACCAGATCGGCGCCGGCATGCCGGGAATGTCGAGGATCACGCGGATGCCGGCAGCATGCATCTGGTCGAGGATCTTGTCGAACCACTCGAACGAGAACTTGCCTTGGGCGGGTTCAAACGAATCCCACGAGAGATCGCCCATGCGGACAACGTTGAACCCGGCTGCCCGCATGATCGCGATGTCTTGAACGATTAGCTCCGGTGTGCGGTCGATCGGCTGATAGCAGGCGCCAACGAACATCCCGCTTGGCATCTTCGCGGTACCGGGCGATAGATTTGGCGGAATCAGGCTGGTCTGGTTTTCCATGGCAATACAGAGCGCGACGGCTAGCGAAGCAAAAATCATCGGCCCATCTCCTTGGCCGGCGTCAGCACGACCGAGCGGAGGTTGATCGCTTTCCAGGTCGCGGCATCCTTCGGACGAACCGAAACGACGACGTCGCCCGGTTTGTCGAACTTGAACGTCCCGAGTTCGATCGTCTTGAACCTTGCCCAGTCGCCCGTATTCGGCGCGATCCCGACGACGGTTTGCGAGCCGGCGCGAACAGCCAGCTCGGAGCCATCGCTCAAAGAGGCGATCGACGCGCTCACTCGGTAGGTCCCGGCGGCCGGGACCGTCACCGTCCACGAGGCCCAGTCCTTCGCGTCGAACCAGAAGCCGAGGTTGGGAATGCCGTCCTTCGCCTCTTCATGGATCGTCTCGCCGTGGAGCTCGGCCAGGCCGGGAGCGAGGTTCAGGACACCCTTGGCATCGGCCTCGACCTTCTGAACCACGATCGGTATCGGGACCGGCTTCAGGTTCTTACCCTTGATCTTCAGTCCGGCGGTGATATTGGAGACCCTCTTGGCCGGAAGCTTCACCAATAATCCCGCACGGCTTTGCGACCATTCGAGCTTCCCCTTGTACCCGAGCAAAGAAACGCTCGTAATCTTGTTCTGAGACGGATCGTCGGTCTTCCCCAGCGACCTGACGAGCAGCTCGTCGTTCCCAGGGTAAGCGAGCGAAATCGCATAGATCGTAGGACCTTGCGTCGTGAACCGAATGTCTTTCGCGGTGTAGCCAAAGTCCTCGTTGAAAGAGCCGCCTCGCGCCCGAGGCGCTCCTTCTCCATAGACCAGCCAGGGCCGAGAGCCGTAGATGGCCTCACCGTGGATCTTGATCCAGTCCGCCATCTGTTCCAGCATGGTTTCGACGTCAGGGTCGATCGAGCCATCCGGCCGCTGCACCACGTTGAGCAGGAGGTTGCCATTCTTGCTCACGTTGTCGACCAGCATGCTGACCACCCAGTTGATGGGGCGGTATTTCCAATTCCGGTTGTAGAACCAGTCGCCGATGGAGGTATCGGTCTGCCATGGGTGGGGGTCGATCTTTGCCATGTTCCCGCGCTCGAGGTCCTCGACCCACCGCCCCTCCGACTTCTGTTTGCAGTTGTAAACCCCGTTCGGGACTGTGTTGTAGAAATGGGCGATCATGCTGAGCCCGACCTCGTTCCCAAAAGGCACGGCGCCGTCGCTATAGAGCAGATCGGGGTGGTAGTTGTCGATCAACTCCTTGATGCTCGCGTACCACTTTCGCTGCCACTTCGGATTGTTGCTGTACCAGGCGGTATCGCCTGGCTCCGCCTTCACGTGGTAGAGATCAGCGAACTGCGGGTCGGCGCCGTCGTAGGGGATTCCCGCTTTCGGACCGGTCTTGTCGGCGCTGTGGCTCGCTTGAAACCAAGTAAAGCTCGCCCCAAGGTGCTCCGAGACGCCGAACTTCAGGCCGTTCTTCCTGGCCTCGCGCTGCCAGATGCCGACCACGTCCTTCTTCGGCCCCATTTGGACCGAGTTCCAAGCATGCAGCTTCGAATTCCACAAGAAGAAGTTGTCGTGGTGCGAGCCCATGCTCACGAAGTACTTCGCGCCCGCCTTCTTGTAGAGCTTCATCAGCCGGGCCGGGTCCCACTTCTCGGCCTTCCAGAGCGGAATGATGTCCTTATAGCCAAAGGTCGACGGGTGGCCGTAGTGGGCGAGGTGGTACTTGTTGTGGCCGCTGCCCTGCTCGTACATGCCGCGCGCGTACCAATCGCCGTCCATCGGCACCGACTGCGGCCCCCAATGCGCCCAA
Organism: Armatimonadota bacterium; assembly: GCA_016223145.1. Taxonomy (NCBI): domain Bacteria; kingdom Bacillati; phylum Armatimonadota; species Armatimonadota bacterium. Next base: position 64,682 of record JACRPN010000004.1, read on the forward strand.
ATGCCGAACTTGGCGTCGCGAAACCAATCCGGATACTCGTACCTCTTCAACGAGTCCATCGTCGGTTTGAACGGCCCAGGCATGACCGGCAAACTTTGGGCATCGGCAAAAGCGATCGTGGCGCCTGCGGCGCAGTAGAGGGCGCCCCTCGAAATCCTTGCCATAGGGAAAGTATGTCCCGCCCTGTAGCGACTCGCAGAGGTCTGGAGTCAAGACTCTTGCCCAACTCTCCCAAGGATTTTCGGATTCTCGTGCTAGCAAATACGCGGCCATCTGCTTGATCGCGATTCGAATTGCGTACTATGGTGACGAAGTCGGGTTCTGGGCTACGATGAGAAGATGAGCCGGCGAAAAGCGCCAAAGGTGGTCTATGCCGGAGGCTATGAGGGCACGACCGACTTTCCAGATCATCGTCATGCGCACGCCTGGGAGCTGATTTACCTCGGCGAAGGCTCGATCAGGGAGAGGATTGGGAAAGAAGTCCGGGAAATGGAACCCGGCACTTTCATTTTGCTTCCCCCGAGTACCGTTCACGGTGATTCCCCGAATGGCCGCTACTTCCTCTATCACGTCCTGGTCGCTTCTGAGCATCCGCTGGGTTGGCCGCGTTTTGGGAATGATCTCGAAGGGGAGCCGATTCGCGCCGTCCTGGACTTGCTCGTCCGCGAATGGTACAGCAACGGAATCCAGCGGGAGGCGGTCATCCGCCATTGCGCATCCATGCTCGATGTCCTGATGAAGCGTTGTGCCGTTCAAGCCGAGGAATCCCAAGTCGCCCGGAATGTCGTCGCCACCGTCTGCGGCCACTTCAGGCGCGATTTCCGCAGTTCGCTCAAGGTGGAGACGATCTCTCGCGGCCTGAACATCTCCAGATCTACCCTCTTTTCATACTTCAGGATAGTCCTGGACCGGACTCCCCAATCGGTGCTCGACAGCATCCGTCTCGAACACGCGGTCTATCTCTTGAAGCACTCGGAACTGCCCATCGAACAGGTCGCTCTCGGTTCGGGCTTCTGCTCTTCTAGCCACCTGGGCCGCAAGCTGCGGCGTGCTTTTCAGATGACCGCCCGCCAGATCCGCGAATCTTGCGTCGAGCAAGTGCCTTGAGCCCGTGGGCCAACTGGATCGTCGGATCCCGTCTCATGTCGCTTCGCCTCGTCTTTGATTCCGAACGGCTCATCGATCGTACAGACGAGGGCGAAGTTAAGTTCAGACTTTCTGCCCGATTCCTGCCCCGAGCCAAACGGAGGACCTCTTCCATTCCAGGGAAGAGGTTACAAACTCAAATACCCCTCGGGTCTCTCAGCTGGTCTCTCAATTGAGTTGAATGACAACTGAGAGACAAAGCACACTCTTGGCTTGTTCTGTGCAAGCTGTGCTGGTCGGGGCGACACGATTCGAACGTGCGACCTCTTCCACCCCATGGAGAGAATGGCAGGTTCAGCGAACAGATTTTGAATCTACAGACGTCTCAGGAAGTCTCATTCTGTCTCTGTGAATTGAGAGACATTTGAGAGACCAAGCATCCCGTTTCTCGACCAGCAAATTCCAGAATATATGTAGGCGTATGTCTGCTATACTCTAAGGACCGTGGTTATCTCCGCGAGCCGCAAGACCGACATCCCAGCGTTTTACGGCGATTGGATGCTGAATCGGCTTGATGAAGGCTACTCCGTGATGCGAAACTCCTTCACGAGGCAGCCCAAGCGCGTGTCGTTGGCACGTGAAGACGTGGATGCCTTCGTCTTCTGGACCAAGAACCCCAAGCCATTCGTGCCGGCGCTTTCCGAGATCGCGCGCCGCGGGTTCCCTTTCTACATGCACGTCACAGTGACTGGCTATGGCCCGCCGATGGAGCGGTCTGTGGCGAGTTGGGGGTCGGTTGTCCAGTGCTGCCGGAGGATCATTGACACGTGCGGCCCGCGAACGGTTGCGTGGCGCTACGACCCGATCGTCGTTACGGAGGCGATGACTCCGAGGTGGCACGAAGAGAACTTCGCCCGAATCGCCGACTCCTTCGTGGGGATCTCCGACGAAGTGGCGACTTCTTTCGTGGAGCCCTACCGAAAGGTGCGGCAGAACCTGGACCGTTTGACTGCCTCAACCGGGGTCCGATGGCGCGATCCCGATCTGGAGCAGAAAAGTTGCCTCGTTCGACGCCTATCAGAACTGGCAAGCGAGCGAGGAATGCTGCTCAGGGTCTGTTCGCAGCCACTCGTCGCCGATGGTCTTCCGGAAGGGTGTTGCATCGATCCGGTCCGCCTTCGAGACGTGGGTGCCATCTTGGTGGCTCCTCGACACGCTCCCACACGGGCTGGATGCAACTGCATCCGAAGCGTCGATATCGGGGAATACGACACCTGTCCGCAGGGATGTGCCTACTGCTATGCGAATCGTGATCAAGAGACGGCCGCGAGGAATCTGAAGGAGAATGATCGGACATCGTCGTGTCTTGATGGCTCACTTCAGAAGAAGCAGGAGAGCAACGCCCAACTGCGGCTGATCGTGTAACGGACCCACCGCTCGTTTTTCAGATAGCCCGGCCCTGCTGGTTGACATAAATAGCCCTTGGGGCTGAACAGAAGTGTGTTCCGCCATTTCATTCAAGGGATCCTCCGTCGATTAAGGGGATCGTCCTGGGTTCAGAACCTGATGCGCACGCATGGAAGGCACTTTGATCTTCACTTGAGAATCTCTGTGCTCGAACGGGGCCGTGGGGACTATCCGGCCTTCGAGCACGCCTGTTTGTACGCTTACCGCTACATGGGCATGCACGCCGATGCGCTTGCCGCAGTCCTAGAGCGAACTCTCACCGCAGATCAGCTGCCGGGCCGTGACGATGTTGTACTGGACTTCGGCTGTGGTCCGGCGACATCCGTATTCGCCTTTGAGAGTGCAATCGGTCGATTCAGGCCGACAGCTGCTTACATTGGTGTCGAGAAGAGCCCAGCAATGCGCGAATTGGCTGCTGTCGCCCTTCACGGCGTAGGTCAATCAAGCTTTGCCATCGAGGAGACGATTCAACAGGCCGCCATGGTTTCCGGTAACAAGACTGTAGATGGACCATCGCGCTTGTTTCTCGTGTTCTCCTACTTCTTCGGCCAAGAACTCGACGCGCGGGTCGTTCGCGAGATCTCCACAACCGTCAATGCCATTGTCCACAGATTACGGCCCTTAGAGGTCGTCACGATCTACACAAACATCGACATCGAAACCGCCAACTGGATGCCGAGCGGCGACATTCATCATTGGTATCGTCAGTTCATGAAGGAGATGGGCTGGGCTCCGCGAATCCGAAAGCTCACTTACGAGTATGTCGTGCCGAAAGACCTGGAGCTCGACGCCGAGAACGTAAGCTCTGGTGTGGTGACCTACGATGTACAACTCCATCGACCCAGGTTCGCAGATGGAAGAGAAGAACACGCTGCCTCCCGGCATTCAACTCCTGCCGGACTACATCTCTGCTGAAGAGGAATGCGAACTGATCTCCCAGGTCGATAGCGGCATCTGGTCCAGCGAGCTCTCCCGCCGGGTCCAACATTACGGCTTCCGCTACGACTACCGCAAGCGCGCAGTGGACCAGTCGATGCGGCTCGGGCCGTTGCCGGGCTGGCTCCAGCAGCTGGCCAATCGGCTCTTTGAAGGCGGCATCTTCGAGCAAGCACCTGACCAAGTGATCATCAACGAGTACCTTCCTGGTCAGGGAATTGCCGCGCACGTGGACTGCGAGCCGTGCTTCGGACCCGTCATTGCAAGCCTGTCACTTTGTGCGCCGGTCCCAATGGTCTTTGGAGACCGGAAAACTCGCGACGTGCTCGAGGTTGACCTGCCTCCAAGAAGCCTGCTCCTTCTTTCGGGTCTGGGACGCTACGAATGGACGCATTCGATTCTGGCGCGCAAAACGGACACAATTGATGGCGATTCGAGGGAGCGTGCCAGGCGTGTGTCCCTTACTTTCAGAACGGTGATCCCTAACCAGCCTGCAAGTTGAAGTGAGGCGAAAGAGCCCGCGTCCCTTGCGTGAGCCTCTTCCATTCCAGGGAAGAGGTTACAGACTCAAATACACCTTGGATCTCTCAGTTGGTCTCTCAATTGAGTTGAGTGACAATTGAGAGACGGAGTGCATTCTTGGCGTGTTCTGTGCAAGTTGTGCTGGTCGGGGCGACACGATTCGAACGTGCGACCTCTTCCACCCCATGGAAGCGCGCTACCAAACTGCGCCACGCCCCGACCAGATTGTCTTCGAGAGGGCGCACGGTGCAACCTTCCCGACTCCATCGGGACGCGCCGCCAAACTGCGCCACGCCCCGACCAGATTGTCTTCGAGAGGGCGCACGGTGCAACCTTCCCGACTCCATCGGGACGCGCTACCAAACTGCGCCACGCCCCGACCAGATTGTCTTCGAGAGGGCGCACAATGCGACCTTCCCGATCCTCGGGACGCCCTGCCATACTGCGCCACGCCCCGACGTGAAGTCAGAGGATACCCGCTGGGGGAGTTGGTTGGGAAGGAGGTGAAGCGGCGAGGAAGTGAAGGAATGAAGAGATGAGAAAGCTAAGAGACCAAGAGTTGCAGGCCTTGGTGAGGCATCCGCTTGGTTCCGTAAAAAGGGCTTCCATCCCATCATCCCATCATCCCTTCATCCCTCCATCCCTTCACATCTCACTTCGGCGCGGTCATCACCGGCAGGCGGCCGGACTTCAGGAAGTACCTTTGCACTTCTTCCAGCGTCGGGAGGTTGCGGCCCTGGAGCTGGACCTTGTCGAGCTCGCCGTACGCCTTCATTTCCGCCTGAAGCACCAGCTGAATCTGGTTCGCTTCGGCGTTCATCTTGGAGATCTGGACCCGCTGGTCGTCGGTCAGAGAGCCATCCTTGCTCTGCTTTCGGATCGCTTCCACGCCGCCGCGAAGGTCGTTCTGCCTCTTTGCCGCGGCATAGGCATAGCCATAGCGGGCCGCCGCATAGCTGGGCTGAGCCGCCGCCGCCGCGAGCGCGAACTTGTAGGAGGTTAAAAAGTCCTTTTGCTGGGCTGCAATGATCGAGAGTCCGATCATGGCGTCCGCCGCCTCAGGCCGCGAGGCCAGCGCCGCCTCATAGAACATCTTAGCGACCTTGAAGTTGTACTCAATCTGCTTGGTCCGGTCGCCCGTTTCTGAGCCGGCTGCCTTATCGGCAATGGCCAAATTGAGCGACTCATTAGCGCGCAGCACGTAAGCGTCCGGCATCGCCGGCTCGGCCATCACACATCGCTCGAAGGCCCTTCGCGACTGCTCAAAATCCCGCGACCACGAGTACACCGTGGTCAGGTAGTACTGAACCTCCGGCAGCATGCTCGATTCGAGCGCGAGGTCGCGCGCCAGTTTGGAGACGACGTCGCGCTTATTGCGTGCAATCGCAAGATAGACCTGCGCCGAGCGAACGCCGAAATCCTCGTTGTCCGAAAGAATGGCCTCTTTCATTGCATCGTCGGCCAGTTGATCGCTGCCCAGGTTGTGGGCGATGACCGCGGTCAGCGCATTGCCATAGGCATCGAGAGACTGGCGCTTCCGGCTGTCGTTATAGGTGGCATAGGCCTCGGCAAACCTGGACATTCGAACCTGGGAATAGGCGATCCGGTTTGCGATCGCGGGCTTCGTGGGCTCTGCGCGGAATGCCGGGAGCAGCGCGTTGACCGCCGCCGAATAGCGCCCCGCCCTAATGGCCGCGTCAGCATAGGCGATGGCGTCGGTGGTCTTCATCGCGTCGACGGTGTCGTCGAGGTTCTTCTTTCGCTGGGTCGCGGCCGCCTTGAGTGCCGTGGCGACGGTGCTCAGGGTCTCGCCCGGATCCTCGGTGCCTCGATGAAACGTGTTGAAGGCGCGCTGCAGGTTGATCACCGTCAGCAATTCGCTGGCTTCCCGGTAGCCCGCGTCGCTGGCCACGGCGTCCTCCGCATAGCGCTGAGCTGAATCCAGAACACCCTTCGCCAGATAGGCCCGGGCCATCACCACGCGTGCGGGATTGTAGCCGGGCTGCGCCTTGAGCGCAATTCTTCCCGCCTGGATGGCCTCATCCCACTTGCTGACCGTCAGCGCGTCTTTGGCCCTTTGCACATGGAAGTCCGCGCCTTTTGAAACACCGTTGTCGATCGTGATGTTCAGGACCTTCTTTGCGCTTTCGTTCTCCACCGTGTAGGCGATGAACGAGACCTTCTTGGCCCCCTCACCCTCCGCAAGCGAATCCAGGTGGAACTCATAGGGCGTGCTCGAATCCGATGCCCTTAGGTCCTCACCCACATAGAACTCGACCTGAGAAATGGCTTTCTCGGACTTCACGGTGACACGAAAATCGTGGTCGCCCGAGATCGTCGCGCCTTCCTGGGTGTTCACGTCCAGGCTGATCGCCTGAGCGGCCAAGAGCAATAGGGGTAGAGCTGAGATCATGATGTTCTTTCCGAGTTTGCCGACCCAGCCTTGCGGCGAAGGGAGGCGGCAGTAGTTGGACGCGCCAGGCCGTCCGATCATTCCGAATCAAGCGAAGAAAGCCTAGATTGCCGCTTCCCCGCGCTCGCCCGTCCTGATGCGAATGGCATCTTGCACCCGTTCGACGATGATCTTACCGTCTCCCGGCTCTCCGGTTCGAGCGTGCTTTAGTACCGCTTCGATGATCGCATCTTTCAAAGCGTCCGGCGCGACGACCTCTACCTTTGCCCGCAATGGAAGGGCGATCACGTGCTCCTCTCCGCCAAAGAAGCTCGTGGTTTCGGGCGCCACCCCGCACCCGCGCACGTCGGAGACGCTCATCCCGTTCACGTTGAGCGCCGCGATCGCGGCTTTGACCGGTTCGAGCCGATGGGGCCTGATCCAGCAGGTCAACTTGATCATGCAAAAGAGTCTACACCCGGGCTTTCTGTGTTATTACCGGGCTGAAATGCGGAATATGTGCTTTGAGGGTTTTTGGCGCGAGGATTAGCGATGTCTGACAAGAGCATGAAAGCTGAAGAGGCCGTCGAAGACGGCGGGAAGAAGAAGAAGGGCGGGAAGCTTCCGATCATCCTGGCTCTGGTGCTGCTGCTTGGCGGTGGTGGGTTCTTTGCCATGAAAATGAAGGCCAAGGGGGCTGCAAAGGAACCCGAGATCAAGCTCGGAGAGATCGTGCCGATCCCGGAGATTCTGGTCAATCTGCAAGGGGGCGAGACCTATGCGAGGGCGGAGATCTTCGTCCAGCTCAAGGAAGGTTACAAGAAGGAAGAGTTCGACAGGCTGCTGCAAACGGTCCGCGAGGCGGCACAGCTTGTCATCAACAGCCACACCGAGTCCGAAGTGGCCACCTATGACGGCAAGATGGCGCTCAAGAAGGAGCTTGCGGAGGCCATAAACGCGGTGCTGGCAGAAGGGGACAAGGAACACCAGAGCGAGCCCGCGGGACCAGAAAAGAAGAACCAAGAGGGTGGTTCGAAGGTCCAGGAATCCCACGCGGACCCCAAGAAAGCAGAGGAGAAGAAGAAGAAGAAGGGCCACGAGTCCTGGGACAGTGAGACGGGGCCGGTCCTCAAGGTCATCTTGGCATCGTTCGCCACGCAGTAGAACCAGCGTCAATGACTGTGAAATGCCTCCGCCTCTTCCGAGGCAGAGGCAGCAACAGCCGCTTTCCAGGTTCAAAGTCTCCACCTCAGAAGGGACGGAGGCATCCAAACCCACTTTCATCGAAGGCGATGATTCGGCTTCGGCAGGCCCGAGGAAGGGCCCGGCTGGGACACAATAGGGGGGCGTGTACGTCCCCCCATTTGTTCCTCAGCCGACCGAGATTCCGGGCAACGTCACCACCGAGCGCTACAAGGTCCGGCTCGGCTTCATTCGGCGCGTCGCACTCTGCCACTTTGCCAGCGCGGTGCTTGTCGCGGGCCTGATGCGGCTTCCGCTTCCCGAATTGTCCCCCGAAGGCCCGATTCTCTCCACCTTTCTCGTGCTCCTGGGCATGAGCGCGCTTCGCACCCTTGCCCGGGGAAACAAGTGGGAACCTTTGGCTTCCCTGGCGCTGATGCCCTTGCTGCTGCCCTCCCTTGCGGCCTCCTTCGTCGAGTTGGGCGAGCTTGGATTCCCTGCTTGGCCGCTGGGTGTCGGACTGGCGTGCGCACTTGCTTACACGCTGCTTTGCGGCAGGGACCTGAGTTTTGTCGGGATGTTCGGGACCGCGTGGATCGCTTCGACCGCAGCCATCATCGTCATTGGCCTTCTCATTGGGGCCGCCCCAATGGATGCCGCACGCTATGCCGTCCTCAACACGGCATACCTGCTGTATTACGTTTACGACCTGGGTTCGCTTCTGTCCAGAAGGCGCTTGGGCGAGGAAGCGGGCGCCATCGTGGACCTTTACCGAGACATCTTTAACGTCCTTGGCTATTCGATCCGGTCGTTGCGCCACTGGAAGCGGCATTCGATTTGGACCAAGTAGAAGCAGGCGTCTGGGCCGAGAACCCAAAGCCCATCCGCTACAGGTTGAGCTCGGACCTTAGGTAGTCCGCCCGGAGCCTTGCCGCGCGCTCTTCATCGCCGGTGGTCCTAAGGATGAGCGTGGTGAACCAGGAGTCCACTTGTCTTGGCTCGGCGGCAACCTCCTCGATCTTCTCGGCCGCCGCCCATCGCAGCCAGGCAAGCACCCTCAGCGCATCCGGAAGGGACAGCGCACGCGAGAGGCTGACCAGCTTGAGCGCATCGCGCGTCTTCGCGCCCAGAACCTCTTTGCCGACTTCCCTTCTCGCCTGCCGTTCCTCGTCCAGAAGATAGGCGCCCGCGCCCAGAAAGTCCTCCATCGGGCCGGACGTCACGCTCACTTGAACCAGAGCCCCTAAAGGCCGGCTTGCCTCGCCGTAAAGCCCTCGAGCCACAATCTTGCGCGCTGCCAAGGCCGACAGCACATGGGAAAGGCGCTTGGCGTGGGCTATTCCGATGAGGTGGAACAGCGCCGAAACCCGCACACCAGGGCCGCAATTATAGGGGCTGGCCGCGAGAAAACCGAAGTGGGGCGACCACGCGAACGGGAGCCGCTCGGCCAGATCGGACAGGACCTCTCCGGCCAGAGCCTCGGCTCGGGAGGGTGACCAGCCTGCGGTCACAGCCTGCAAGCGTAGGTGGTCCTCCTCGTTCACCATCAGGCTCAGTTTCCGGGCGGCATCGGTGGCTAGGCCCCGGCCCGGCTCGTTCCAGGCGAAGTCCGCCGAGACCATGCGGCAAGCCACCAGAAAGTCGCGTTCGGCGGGAGAAAGCGCGCTCTGAAATTCAAGTGGAACCACACCCGCCTTGGGCTTGGCTTCCACCACTTTGGCCAAGATCGTTCTCAGTTCTTCGAAGTCGCAGCGATGCGGAAAGCGGTGGCCCTTGAGGTTGCGAAGCAGCCGCACGCGCGTGCTGACGACGAGGTCAGTGTATTGCCCTGGCTCGGTCAGCCATGCCGGGCGCGGCATCGCATCGAGGACCAACCGACGCCAAGATTGATGATCGGAGGGCCCAGCGGGCATGGGCCGATTGTACTCGCGCCGTCGCCAGAGCCGCGCTTCGTGGCGCCGCCTAAGCCACGCGGACAGGAAGCTCGTACCAGCTCAAGAACTTGGAAGCCTGTCGGCCGAGCTCGATCAGAGTGGCCTCGATGGCCGGGGCGTCTTCGTCGCGGGCGTATTGCTCCATGCGGCAAGCCGTCTCCCAGATGCCTTCGGCCCCAACGGAAGCGCTGGCCCCTCGGATCGCATGGGCGACGTAGCGGGCTTCACGCCAGTTCGCCGAGGAGACGATCCGGTCCAGCTTGCCCATCTCTTCGCAAAGCAGATCGGCAAACTCTTCCAGCATTTCCTTGGCGACGGCTTTGTCGCCCCGGGCGCATTCTTGCAGCCTGTCTGGATCGATCATGTTTCCCCCCCTTTCTCCCCGTGAGTCCCCGTAAGGCTTCTTCCGCACCTGGTCCGATTGCGGTCCGGGCTATTTGACAGGTTGTTGGGAAGAGGGGGGGGATGCAAGACGATGCGTGAGGGTGATTGTTGGCAAACGCTACAACGGCCCCAACTCACGAAGCCCAGGATCAGGAAAGGCCTGCGCGATCGCGTCCGGCCAGTGCCGGGGCACGCTGGACCAGACCCCCAAATTCAGCCACTCCTTAAGGGCATCTCGAAGGCCATGCCAGTACTGGACCGGCTCGGCTCCACACAGGGATGCGTACCTTCCCGCCGCCTCGCCGATCGCCCACTCGACGGGGTGGAGGCGGTAGCAGCCGTTCGTGATGTGCGTGGTCCCGATATTCTTCGCCCCCGCAATCAGGTTCTCCATCCGAACCGGGATCAGCGCACCCAACGGGATTTCGAACGGCAAAGACCCAATGTCGATGTAGCCTGCGCCGGACGTGCTCGGGTGCAGGTCGATCCTGTAGGCGCCGACACCCACCGAGTCCCAGAAAGGCTCCGCCACTTTGCGTCCAGGATTCAGATTGCTCGACACATGCTGCTCCAACACCGTGAACTGCGCCTTGATCCTCCTTGACTCGCGAATGTACGGCGTCATCGCCAGGCCGTCAGCCGTCCCAATCAGGTCCGGTCTCAACCTCAGCCCCGGATAGCCGGCGCCCCCATCGGGCCTCGGCGCTTCGGTCTGAAGCCAATAGAGCAGGCTAAGCGAAAGCTGCCTTGACTCCTCCAGAGCCCGGTTCTTTTCGCTTTCGGGAGCGTCGAGCAAGTTCCCTTCGAAATAGTCGTTCTGGGGCCAGTTGACGAGTGTAGCGCTCTCGGCTCGCGCGCCGGAATCGAACTTGCTTGCGTCCACGATTTGGCGGTAATCGAAAAGGCCGATGCCGCCTGGTTCCGCAAAGAGAGGCAGTACAGTTGGCTTCAGGGTGATGGGGTTGGGGTAAACCCAGCCCAGCAACGGCCCTGGCCAATCCTTGGGCCGATAGCTCTTCCATCGCTCATACTGCGCGGGCTTCTCTATGACGTGCTCACCCACGGAGTCGTAGCCCATCGCAAAGCACCAGGTGAAGCCCTGGACGTTGTCCGGCTGGGCCGGACCGTCGACGGCATGGGGTTCGCCGGTCTCTTGTCGCGATTCCGCGCCAGTCACAAACTCCGCGCCGACCCTAGGCAGGAGCTCGCCGGTTTCGGTGGCGTCGATGAAGGTCGTCGCCTCTATGGTCGTTTGCGCCCCAGTAGACTGGTCGAGCAAGGTGACCGACTGGATCCGGTCTCCGCGCACCTCCGCGCCGGACGGCAGGTGATGGAGCAAGACCTGGATGCTTTCGTGGGCCAGGTACGGCTCGAACATGGCTTGAAGGGCGCGGTGATACAGTGCAGGCGGCGCGCAGAGCTTGCTCACCCAACCGCCTCCGGGGTTGGCCCGCAGGTCGCTCTTCGCGGCCGGCGACAGGCCCGGGGACTCCTGAAACAACGCGCGCACCTTTTCTCGGAACTCGCGATAGCTCGCGGTACACCCGAAGTGCTCGATCCACGGGTGTTCGTCCGGAGGGACGCCCTGGCTCGTGAGTTGGCCCCCGATCCAGGCCGTTTCCTCGCTCATCACGACCCTGAGCCCCATCCGAGCAGCGGCAAGCGCAGCGGCGCACCCCCCGACGCCGCCCCCCACGATGAGCAGGTCGCACTTCATGCCTGGCATGGTCCGATTGTGACGGATTGCCGAGGGCCGCTCCCGGCGCCCAAGCGTGTAGAATGCCTGCCTATGGACGCGAGCAAGCTTCGTGCGTGGTGGTCCAACCGGCAGGGATTGGACGGATCGCTGAGCTGCGCGAGCCCCGCCGAGGTCTTGGCAAGGAGCGGTTGGGCGCGCTCGGTTGGCGGAAGCAACCCCTACCTGACGCTGTTCGCGCGTGCGGGGACCTCGGTCGCCGACGCCGAGGCCGCCAACGCGCGCCTTGAGATCGGCGAGACCCCGAGCGCGCGGGGCTGCACCTATTTCCTCCCCGCCGGGGACTTTGCGCTTGGCCTGCGGGTCGCCGAGCCGTTTGGTGGCTCGACGGAACTGGCAACCGCTCGAAAGCTGGGGGTTACGGACTCAGAGATCGACGCCCTATGCCGCGCTGCGTATGAGGCCCTGCTCAAGGAGCAGTTGGACCCCAAAGCGCTGAGAGATCGATTGGGGAGCGCTGTGCGAAACTTGGGCGAGGAAGGCAAGAAGCGGGGTCTGCAGACCACCTTGCCGCTGGCGACCGGGATATTGCAGCGCGACGGCAAGATCGTGCGGATCCCCATCAACGGGCGGCTGGACACCCAGCGGTTCGCCTATCGAGCTTGGCCGGAGGGGCCCCCGAAGGAGGGCTGGCCGACAGCGGAGGACGCGGCCGTGCAGCTTGCCAGGAGGTATTGGGAGTGGATCGGCCCGGCCACCGTGGAGCAGTTCAGGTGGTTCTCAGGGTTTGGCGTGGGAGCGGCGGCTCGGGCACTAGAGCCTCTCGCCCTCCAACCCATCTCCGAAGGGTCTGCTTTTCTCCTCCTGCCTGGCCAAGTACAGGCGTTTCACGACTTTGGGGTCCCGCACGAGCCGAGCTACGCCCTGGTGAGCAGCCTAGACTCCCTGGTCTTACTTCGACGGGACCTTGCCAGCCTGATTGAGCCGGCCGATTCGGCCCGCGACGTGTTTGCCGAGAAGGGGACCCGCCAGATCGGGCATCTGTTGGACCTTCCCAGCAACGGCATCTTCGACCGGGGCCGGCTGATCGGGCTCTGGGAATACGATCCGTTTGAAAAAGAGCTGGTCGTGCAGATCTGGGCCGAATCGGCCGACGACCTCAGCGGCAAAGGCAGCAGCCGACGTAACGCGCCGGAGGCGCTTAGGGAGGCCATCGACCGGACCGAGGCTTACGTTCGCGCCCAGCTCGGAGACGCTCGTTCCTTCAGCCTCGACAGTCCCGGAAGCCGCAAGCCATTGCTGGCCGCCTTGAGGGGATGGCCGCAACCCGGCAACGCTTGAATCCGTAGCTTGAGACTGCTATCGTGAACCTAAGGAAGCTCTTCTACCGGTGGCAATTCGGAGACGGTGCCGAAGCCGCCGAAGAGTACGACCGCCGCATTGACGCACTGACTTGGATCAGGCAAGACGACCCAGAGACCCTGAAGCGGATTGACTGGATCAACGGGCTTCCCCTCGGCATCCGGCTTGAGGTCGCTGAACTCTATCAACGAAGTTTCGACATGCAGCAGACGCTCATTGCGGAACGCGAACGTGTCGTTCAACTCATCTCAAAGAAGAACATGGTCGAGTTTGAGCACTCCAGCCTAGTGAGACACATCACAGAACTCGAGGCAGGCGCAGAACCCACAATGAGTGGAGGACCCGCCTTGAGTGAGGCGCGAAGCAGGCAGATGGCGCTCGGGCCACTGTTGGCAGAGCTGGAGGAGACCGTGGCCGCCGAAAAAGCGCGGATCATTCAGCTGGAGACTGAGACGAGACAAGCAGCGGAGTTGGCCTTATCGTCGTGGCCCGCTCTGCTGAAACCAAAGTCACCCGAGGAGTGATCCCTTCCATTGAAGGTGTGCGGGCCGGTCCCGTTCCAGGGGGCCGCGATCGACCTCCCGCTGACTCTAGCTTCTTTATCACGGTCCGTTCATCATGCCCCATTTGCCTTTTTGGCCCCAAATGCGCCACAACTTAGGTTCAATGGACGGCGTAGAGACCCTGCAGCAAGAAGCCCTGGGGGCGGTTTCCGCCGCATTCACGACGGCTGAGCTTCGCGAACTCGAGCTCAAATACCTCGGCAAGAGCGGCCTGATCTCGGGTCTGATGCGCGAAATCGGCAAGCTGAGCGCCGAGGAGCGCCCCGCTTTCGGCCAGAAGGTCAACGCAGCGCGCGCCACCGTTCAAGCCGCGCTCGACGAGCGTGTGGAGGCGCTGAAGGGCGGCGAACTCGACGCCCGTTTCGGGGCCGAGCGGATCGACATCACCCTTCCCTCCCGACCTTGGCGCTCAGGCCTCCAGCACATCCTCGATCAGACCACCGACCGCGTGAAGGCGTGCCTCTGCGGGCTGGGATTTGAGTTCGTCGAGGGTCCCGAGCTCGAGCAATTTGCTTACAACTTCGACGCGCTGAACTATCCGCCCGACCATCCCGCGATGGACGAACAGGACACGTTTTATGTGGATGCCCCTGGTCTGTCTGACAAGTCGGACACGTCTGACCTGTCCGACAAAGGACCTCCTGACCGCCTCGTCCTTCGCACCCAATGCACCGCCATTCAGGGCCGGACCTTCGAGAAGCGCCAACCGCCGCTGCGCATCTTTACGGTGGGCAGGACCTTCCGCAACGAGGCCGTCGACCGCACCCACGGCCACACCTTCCATCAAGTGGATGCGTTCATGGTGGATGAGGGCGTGAGCATGGCGCACCTCAAGGGCACGCTCGGCGCTTTCGTGCGGGCGATGTTCGGCGACGAGGTTAAGGTGCGGTTCCGTCCCGACTTCTTCCCGTTCGTCGAGCCCGGCGTGGACTACGCAATCAGCTCGCCGAAGCTTTTCGGCGGACGGTGGGTCGAGCTTGGCGGCGCCGGCCTGGTCCACCCCAAGATCCTTCAGAACTACGGCATCGACTCGGAGAAGTACACGGGTTTTGCGTTCGGCCTGGGCCTCGAGCGCATCCCGATGATGGCGACCGGCGTCGACGACCTCCGGCACTTTCTTGAGAACGACCTAAGGTTCCTGGAGCAGTTCCGATGAAATTCCCCTATCAGATGCTCAGAGACTTCGTCGATACCGACCTCGACGCCCACCAGATCGGCGACCTGCTGACGATGGCTGGGTTTGAGCTCGAAGGGATCGAATCGAATGACGAATGTCGAGTGTCGACTGACGAGTCCGAACCTCAGACCTCGGACCTCGGACCTCGGACCTCGGATTTCGTCCTCGACATCAAGGTCATGGCGAACCGGGGAGACGGGCTTTCTGTGCTGGGGCTCGCGAGAGAGGTGCTTGCGAAAGATGCCGGCAGCAAGCCGACGGAGCTGTATCAACAAGCCGTTAAGAGGTTTCCGGAGTCTCCCACCCCAACCCCTCCCTCATTTACGAACCAAAACGAGGGAGGGGCTTCGGACCTCGTCACCATCCAAACCCCCAACTGCACCCGCTATGCCTGCCGGCTGTTCAAAGGCGATTTCGGCAAGCCCACACCAAACTGGATCAAGTCGCGTCTCGCGCAGGCCGGCATGAGGCCGATCTCCCTGCTTGTCGACCTCACCAACTACGTCATGCTCGAGGTCGGACAACCGCTCCATGCGTTCGATTTCAACACCCTGAAGGGCGGCAAGATCGTCGTGCGCCAGGCTCGCGAGGGCGAGAAACTCACCACCCTCGACGGCAACGAGCACGAGCTGAACCCGGGCCAGATGATGATCTGCGACGCAGAGCGACCGGTCGCCGCTGCGGGCATCATGGGGGGCGCCGAGACAGAAGTCACCGGCAGCACCACCACCATGCTCCTTGAGTCGGCGCACTTCGTGAACACCAGTGTCCGCAAGACCCGCAAGCAGCTTGGCCTGAACACCGACGCCAGCTACCGGTTCGAGCGCTCGGTCGACCCCGACGGCGTCGTGGCGGCGCTGAACCGCTTTGCCATGCTCCTCGCGGAAGTGGACGGCGGTGCAAGCGCCGTGCCCGGGCTGATCGACGTCTATACGACTCCTCCACAGCCCAAGCCCTTAATCCTCCGAATGTCCCGGTCTGATCTCCTGCTGGGCATGCACGTTGAGCCCTCTGATGCGCAGAGGTATTTGTCTGCCCTGGGTTTTCAGGTGGAAGGGAACGGCGAGCCGTTCCAGGTCACCCATCCGACCTGGCGCATCGACATCGAGCGCGAGGACGACCTGATCGAGGAGATCGGGCGCGTTCACGGGTATGACAGGATCCCCGAGTGCAACCCGCAGGGCACGACCACCCAGGGCGGGGTCTTCGGCTTGGCTGGGCTCGTGGACAGAATCAAGCTGAGCCTGCTTCGCTCCGGCTTTGCGCAGGTTATCAACTACTCGTTCGAGACCAAAGACCCGCTCGACGACCCTTGGGTCGAGAAGTTCGGGCCGCGAAACCCCACCTCGCCCGAGATGGGCATGATGCGCAGCTCCCTCTATCCAGGGCTGGCGCAGGCGGCGCGGAGGAACGGGGGAAGGGACCTGCACCTCTTCGAAATCGGGCGCGTGTTCGGCATCGCCGGGGGCCAGATCCATGAACGCCAGGCCATAGCCTTGCTCTCGACCGGCGCTCTCGTGCCGGAACACTGGGTGAAAGCGGCCGCCCCCCAAGCCGATTTCTTCAGCTTGAAGGGCGCGCTGGAGGGGGCCTTCTCGTCGGTCGGCCTTCAGCTCAAGATGGATCAAGGACACCAGGATCCGCGTCTTCACAGTACCCGTCAGGCGGCGATTCTCAGTGCCGATGGCGCCGTCGCAGGGCACTTCGGCCAGATCCATCCCATGCTTGCAAAGGAGTGCGATCTGCCGGAGGGCACGGTGCTCGCGCACTTCTTCCCGGAGTTGCTCATCGGCGCGGGCAAGGCGGAGCCCAAGTTGAAATCCATCAGCCGCAACCCGGCGGTTCGCCGCGATATCGCGTTTCTGATCGGCAAGGACGTGCCGTATTCGCGAGTCGAGGAATCGGTGGCAGCTGCTTGCGGAGAAGTGCTCGAGAAGCTCTGGGTTTTCGATGTCTACGAGGGAAAGGGCGTGCCCGAGGGCCAATGCAGCATCGCGATTGCGCTCCAACTCCGGAAGCAGGGTGAGAACTTCACGGATGAGGAAGCGAACCGGGTGCGGGACTTGGCCGTGGCGGCGCTTGCACCGCTCGGGGGCTCAGTGCGCGCTTGACCGTTTCGGCGGCGATCGGCAACAGCGAAACGACCATCAGGCTGCGCAATGCCATCGGCCAGTAGTGGTAATGCTCGAAGTGCTTGAGCCACGCCATCGGCAGGAACGCGAGCGTTGAGAAGGCCCACCCCGATAGGGGCAGAATCCACTGCTTGCGCGCTTCCCAGACCGCGCTCCAAGTTGAAATGGCCCCGATGTAGAAGTTGACCCCAGACCCGAGGAAGAGTGTAATCGGCCCCAGGTCCACGAGGTCCCTAAGGGCAGCCCGCGCCGCCAGGTACACCGGAAGCAGATAAGAGACGAGCGAGATCGTCACGCCGTCTCCGGTGCGAAACTGCTGCTGCTGATACCCGGAAGCCGTGTGCGGCAGGACCGAGTAGCGGAGAGCCAGATAACCCCCCAAAAGTCCCCAGAATAGGGCCTGCCAGCCGAACCGCACCCGGTATCCGCGCCAGCGCAGGGTAAGCGCCACTCCGAGCAGCGCGGCGGGAAGCATGACGGCCTGCTCATAGCAGCCGAGCGCAAGGGCCACACAGATCGCGCTGAAGCCGGCCCAGAGCCACGGCGCACGCGACGGCCCTATGGGCTCGGCAGCGCGTTTGTAGCTGGGCAGGTCATAGGGGCTCGGAGGCGGAGGCGCTGCTCGTGCCGCGCTGAGGCGCTCGTAGCGCGCATAGGCCGCCATAGCCGACAGCGCGAAGACCGCCACGGTCGAAGCGGTGCGTCCGGGAAGCCACCCGATCATGCGGCCCTGCAACGGCCACATGCCAAAAAGCTCGGTGCAGATGAACCAGGCAACTCCCGCTCCAAGGATTGCGTCCAAGGGTCTTCGTTTTGGCAGAAGCAACCCAATGAGAGGCAGGAGGGCCAGCCAACGAGCATATGCGACCAGCGTATATCCCCAGTCGAGAGTCCACAGCACAAAGAGCGCGGACCCGGTTCCGGCCAAAAAGGGGCTCTCTGTGAGCTCGCGCAGGAACCAGAACAGGGCGAGAACGGCAAGCGCGCAAAGCAGGGCATTGGTGAGGCCAAAACCGGCGGCGTTGTCGCCCCAAAGAGCGTGGTCCAGTTCGAAGGTGAGCGTGGAGACGGGGCGGTAGAAGTGGTTGCCGAGCGGCCAATCGCCTGCGAACCACGAGAGCGGCGCCTTGCGGGCTTCGATGGCCTCGAGCAAGACAGCCGTGTCGGAATCGGCGAGGAGGCTGGGCGAGGAGGACCTGGAGGCGAGGATGCCTAAGCAGCCAAAGACCGCGAACCCGAACGCGATCCACCAGCGCTTCATAGCTTGGCATTATGGGGCAGGCAGCCCACCGTGGGCAATTCTGGCGGCATATGGCGCGCAGATGGGATCGCCGATCACGATATCTTCCCACCCCACAAACCGCGACGCCGCATAGAAGCTCTCCGCCAGGGTCCAGCCCCGGGTGTACCGTCCAAAGAGGATCGTGGGCGAAGCAACCGCCTGGAGCAGTGGCTCATCGCAATAGCCCTTGACCCCGGTGACGCGCTGTCGGATGAGGTCGGCGATCAGCGACTGCCCGCCTGTGGTGGGCAGGAACGTGCGGGCGCTCGTGCTCACCGCCGTCTCGGCCAGACCGCCTGGAGCAAACCGCAGCGAATGGTAGTTGTCCGCCACGTACTTGGCGTCGTTGCTGCCCCAAGAACAATAGCCGAGCAAGCCGCCCTTCGATCCGACAAAGAGGTCTGTCTTGTCAAGAAGCGGATTAAAGCCGGCCTTCGCCAGGTCTTGCGCCGCGCGTTCCATGTCGGAATTGAATTCGTTGAACGCCATCTCGTTGACGACTTTCGGGTCCACTTCGCCGGCCCTGATCGCGCTCAGCGGCTGCTTGGCGGGGTCGCCAAAGCCAAAGGCCGGACACGCGTCGAGCAAGAACCGGCCCTCGGGTTTCTCGCGCTCCGCCTGCATGGCCCAGGCCACCAGCCCTTTGGCTTCCTGCACCGTGTAGCCGTCAAGCCGAGACACCAGATAGCCCCCAAACTCCTTGTGGCTGAAGCGCTTGGTGGGATTCCAAAACCGGTTCGCCCAAGCTTTTCCGTTGAATCCCGAGTCCGAGATCGAGATCTTGATGGCGCCTCGGGTCTCGGGATAGTCGAGCGCCGCAATGAAGCTGTCTAGCGACGGCTGGGTTCCAACCATACCGGTGTCTGGAGCCCCCGTCAGCCGGATCGGAACCCCCTTGGTCAAAACGATGAAGTCGATTTGAGGCTTGGCTTTGAGGACTGCCCGAAGCGGCTTTTCGACCTGCTCCCGAAAGTCGGCATAGGACATCGTCTCCTTGGACGTAGACTCGGCCGAGTTCTGGCACGCGACCTTCAAGATGGCCTTGACACCCCTTCTCTTGGCATATTCCTCGACAATCTCGATGGAGGCCGGACTCTGAGTGTTCTCGATGACCAGCACGCGGTCGGCAAGGCTGGGAGCAAGGACGAGCGCGGCAACGGCCGAAAGCATGGGGCGAGGGTACCTGCGGCCATCACTCTCTGATCTTGCGGGGCGTTCCCGCGGGCTCAAGTCTTATCGAAGGAATCGGCCCGACCACGGCGGCGTCCACAGTCCCCTGCCGAACACCGAGAGTGCGGGGCCAAGCGCACCAAGCCGGCTCCGGCGCTCTGGGTAGATCCGAGACACCAACAGGATCCGAATGAGGATGCCGACGAAGACCATTATCGAGAGAAGAACGGTTGGGCGATTTGCCGCACAGGTGGGATTTGTTCCTCGCACAAGACGATAAGGTCCATATTGGTGCCAAGTGCGGCCCATTTGCGAAAGAACTGGGCAATTGACTCCGCATGTTCTTGCTTGATTTGGCCCTCTATCGCCAGAGCAACATGCACCGTTGGATCAGACCCGTACGTTACTTGCACCAAATATGCCTTGCTGACCTCCTCGAATCCAGCTATCCGCTGACCGAGGAGGTCTTTCAATTCGGATTCAGCGGGCCCTTGCTGCTCGCCAACAAAGGTGACCTTAGGCATCATGAGGTCCTGCGTTCCAGGACCAAGGGTCTGTTCTTCAACTACGACGGGGTGATCAGGAAATTCCCTTGTGGCCCGCTTTCGCCGGAATATCGCGAGGAAATCCAGAGGCAAAGCCCTACACCCCAACCAGCTCGGGCTCTTCGGGTTCCATAGCGCCCTCGCCGAAGACTACCGGGAAGCGCTCCCCCGTGGGCAAGTAGGTCGTGCGGGAGTCCATGAAGCAGACCGAAAAGCCCCGGCGCGGGATGTCGGTGTTGTTGATGTCGCTGCCATGGATCGTCCAGTTATGCATGATGAACGCTTCGCCGGCTTCCAGTTCGATCGGCACGGCTTTCTCCTCGGGGCAATGCTTGGCCAGGTTCTCGTCGCTGATCGTGTGGCCAAACTTGCTGAGCAGCCCCAACCGGTGTGTGCGTGGGAACACCTTCACGCAGCCGTTGGCGATGGTCGCCGGGTCGAGCGCGAGCCAAATCGTGAGCAGCGGGTCGCGGTCGAGCTTCCAGATCTCGCCGCCGTCCTGGTGGTACGGCAGCACCGTACCCTTTCGGGCGGGCTTGTTCATAAACATCGAGCGATACGCCGCGATGCCGTTGTGCGCTCCGTAGATGAAGGCGCACAGGTCCCGAAACAGCGGCTTGCGCATATAGGCCAGGAATAGCGGGTCCTTTTCAAGCTGCTCGATCTTGCGGTATTCCAGGGTCTCGCCCTTCCATCCCTTGG
Source organism: Armatimonadota bacterium (assembly GCA_016223145.1). NCBI lineage: Bacteria > Bacillati > Armatimonadota > Armatimonadota bacterium. Next base: position 85,214 of record JACRPN010000004.1, read on the forward strand.
ATTGCGGCGCGGTGTTGTCGTAGCCTCCGCCGAGGTCGAGCTGCATCATCATGTCCCTATAGCGGACCTTGCCCAGCATGATGTCGTCGATGCGCGTTTGGAGGCCCTTCAACTCGTCGTCGGTGAGCACCTTGCCCAAACGGAGGTAGCCCTCGCGGTCGTATTCGCGCCACTGGTCTTCGGTGAAGTGTTCGTACATGTTGTGTAAATTGTACGACGCTTTTGTATGGATTCCTCTTGGCTTGGCCTTACCTTCGCGCCTTGGCCGGCTGAACCGTGCTGGAGCGCATTTCCTTCTATCTGAGACACGCGTTGCCGATCAAGGCTCTTCGCTGCCCGCCCCTGTCCGAGTCTGTGAAGGCTCTGGCCCGCCGGCCATCTTCTTCTCAAGGCTATCAAGTGCCTTGATTTCTCCTTGACTGAGGTTCCCTTTCTTTCGCAGAAAGGCAATGGCGCGCCGAGCCTCTTCGAAGTTTTGTTCGCGGACCAAACGATTGACCATCGCGATCCCCGCCAGGTTGTTGGTGCCATTGTTCATGGAGAACGCAAAGGCATCTGCGTATCGCCGCCTTACTTCGGGCGACCCTTTCTTCTCGCGCTCGGCCATCATGGCTTCGGCGGATTTGACGAGGGACTCCACCTCTTTGGCCTGCTCCGGCGTGAGATGAGCCATCTTGCCCTTTAGGTCTCTTATCACGATCTCGCATTGCTGGTTTTTGCCTTGAGCAGCCAACGTCACGACCGACATCGCCTGCTTGAAACCTTCGCCAAGGTGCGGCATATCGCCAAACTCAAGCTTGAAGTCGCTCATGTCGCCGGTTGGAATCGACATCACGAGCTTTTCGTAGCCTGACGGAGGGAGGCCCGGCCGGGGGCGATGGCTGGCCTGTCCCGTGAACGCCGTGCTCGGCGGAGCAGGTGGCTTGCCGGTTCCCTTTGCCGCCGCAGGGGTCGATCGGCCAGGTTCGGAAGGTGTTGCGCCCCTTTCGTCTGTCGGTTTCTTGTTGGTCGATTCCTCCGAGCCGGCTGCTTCCTTGCGGTTGTGTGCCGCGGGCAGATCCACCGCGGGGTCGACTGGCATGTTCGAGGCCACGCGCATCGGATTGATGACCTGCGTCATTTGGCTCATGAGCGGCTTTGACTCGTTGCCCTTGAACACGGAGATGGTCGTTGAATTGGTGGGCAAGTCGGGCGGAGCCTGAACCAGCATCACCCCGTCAACAACCTTCGACTGAGCTTGCCGGTTGCCGAAGAACACGCTGAGTTGGGCCGATTCTCTACCGGCGTCCAGAGGAAACCAGTCGCCAGGGCTCACCCAGTCGGGGAGCAGCAGTCGATGGGTCTCTGCGGCAGTGCCGCCATAAGTCGGTTCTCGATTGAAATAGAGATTGCCGGCGTACAGCGCGCAAAGAACGACGAGAAGGCCTACGGCGACCGACAGGAAACGACCCGTTTTGGCGGCCCCTCGGCGCAGCGCCTCGGAACCATCGATCGCGAAGACTTCGACAGGTTCCGGCATGCTTTTCTCGCCGGAAATCGAGACGGGAGTACAGTGAAGGTTTAGGATCGGCCGAATCTGAACGTAAACCTCGCGGGTGATGCAGATGCCACCCGGTTTGGCCATGCCAAGCACGCGGGAAGCGATGTTGACGGCATTGCCAAAGAGGTCGTTGTCCTCCTCGACCACGTCGCCCACATGAGCGCCGATTCTCACCTGCACTGGCTCGGGCAGCGCTCTGCGTTGGTTGAATTCGTGCAGGTGCTCTTGGATTTCGAGCGCGGCCGTAACGGCTTCGACGGCGCTGGAAAACTCCAACATCGCTCCGTCGCCAAGGGTCTTGACCACCCGCCCAAGGTGTCCAAGCGTACTGGAACGGACGATGCGCTCGACATCGTCTCGGACTTCGAGCGCTTCGCGTTCATCCTGGTTTGCCCTGCTCGTGTAGCCAACGATGTCCACGAACAAGATTGCGGCGAGCTTTCGTTTTGGCTGCATGGTCATACCTCTAAGGTTCTTTGCACATCAGGATATACAGTAATTACAAGAAACGGCCTGCTAAAGTGCCGCCTCTAGGTCCAACAGCTACGAAGGTCATAACGTTTGGGAGCTTTGATCGGTGCGGTAAGGTGGGCCGATATGGGCATTACGGCGGAACAGTGGGCCTGGAGCATCGGCGCCGCGCTTCTCGTTGGTCTCGCGAAGACGGGAATGCCTGGGATTGGGCTCTTAAGCGTTCCCATGATGGCTCAAGCGTTTGGGCCGAGGCTCTCGGTCGGCGCTTTGCTTCCGATGCTCATCATGGCGGACGTCTTCGCCGTGGCCTGGTTCAGGCGTCACTGCCAGTGGCCGACGCTCGTGAAGCTGGCGCCCTGGGTGCTCGTGGGGGTCGCCGGCGGCGCCTACGCGCTCTGGGCGATCGGCGAGTCCAAGACCGATAAGGACCTGTTGGGGTTGGTTATCGGCGCCCTAATCTTGGTGATGCTCGGCGTCTATCTGCTCAACCGGCGGGTTCAGGGCGGGTTCTCGTTTCACTCGCCGGTGGGCGTGGCAGGCTCTGGGATCGCCGCGGGTTTCTCGACGACCGTCGCCAACGCGGCGGGGCCCGTGATGGGCATCTATCTCACGAGCGCCAACCTCAAGAAGGAGGAGTTCATCGGCACCGGGGCGTGGTACTTCTTCATCGTCAACTCGACGAAGCTGCCGATCTTGGCTTACCTGACGCACCTGAACCCTGCGAAGCCACTTCTGACGGGTTCGACGCTGACACTTAACCTTGCTTTGGCTCCAGCGATCGTGCTAGGCGCAGTCGGCGGCAAGTACCTGCTCTCAGCGCTTCCTCAAAAGACATTTGAGGTAGCTGTTCTGGTGCTCGCCGCCGGTGGCGCGCTCAAGTTGCTCGCGAGCTAGCTAAATCTTCCCTTTTGTGTTCAGCTTGTCCGTCCAAAACACGTTCCGATCCGAGAGCGTGAAGCTGCGGCCTCCGTCGCTGAAGCTGCACGCCGTGCTCTTGCCTAGCATGTTGTCCGGGTGGATCGGGTCGTTCATGTTGTTGATGATCACCGGCTTCTTGTCATGGCCAAGGATCGGCGTCGTTTTGAGCGTCATGATCTTGCCGCCGTTAACCGTCAGCGTGAAGTTGCCGCCCTTGTTGGTCACCGATATGGCGCCTTCCGAGACCGACTCGATCTTCCCAAATCCCGAGTACACGGCGCGGCCCAAGGCCTCGATCGCCTTGCGCTGAGAAGGGTTCTTGGCCTGAACGTAGAGGCGAACCCAGTTCCCAGGCTCCGTAGCGTAGGCCAGTTTGGCCCCGGCGAGGCTGACGCCATTGTAGCTGCCGCCCGTCAACGCCATTCCGCCGACGCCCTGGCATCCCATCTCCAGCCCGACGATCTCGCAGGGACAAGGGGCTGAACAACTGCAACCCTCAACAAACATCCCCTTGACTTCAAAGGGCATGGGCTTCTTGCCGGACCCGAAGGATGTGCCTACGGCGGCGAGGGCGACAACGACTGAAAACGCGAATCTGCTCTGGTTCATATCTGACCTCACAAATACTGTAGAAAAATGTAATGAATGGAATCAAGAGGGGACAGAAATGTCAGATACTGACAATTGAGTCAGTTAGGCAAAATGGCAACCATGCATTCAGGCCAAGATCGATGTGAGACCGGTACTCCCTATTCAGAGCTACTCCGGCTGCTCGGGTGCAAGTGGTCGATCGCGATCCTCGCCAAGCTGGAATCGAATGTCAGAAGGCCGGGCGCCCTGAGCCGGTCTATCCCGGGATTGTCTGCCCGGGTCATGCACCGATGCCTTGAACTCCTCCTTGCGAGCGAGCTCATCGAGCGAACCAATTTTGGCGAGGTTCCGCCGAAAGTGGAATACTGCTTGACTCCGAAGGGTGAGCAGTTCCTCAGGGTCGTCGGCCACCTCGACCAGATCGTATCGAGCTAGATCCTGGCCATTCTAGGCGGCCTTTCCAACGTTGCTGGCTCTGCAGACCTGGTTGCGGCCCTTTCGCTTGGCCTCGTATAGCGAGTGGTCTGCCGCAAGGAGAGCGGTCTGAAGGCTGTCGAAGGCGTTCGTAAACTCGCAAACGCCAAAGCTCGCGGTGATCTTTCCATACTCCAGACGGATCGCCTCGACGGCCTCGCGCATCCTCTCTGCAACGGCCGCAGCCGCGGCTTCGTCCGCGCCTCGCAGAAGGATACAGAACTCCTCGCCGCCATAGCGCGCGATAAAGTCGGCGCTGCGCAGCGGGGCGTTGAGAGCCGACGCGACAGACCGAAGCACCTGGTCTCCGGCAAAATGTCCGAATCGGTCGTTGAGGCCCTTGAAGTGGTCGATGTCGGCCATGACCACCGAGAAGGACTCGCCACGCCGTGCCAAAGACCCAAACTCCTCGAGCCTCTCTGCCAGCGCGCGCTTGTTCGCAAGACCCGTCAGCGGGTCCGTCGTTGCCAGCTCTTCCAGCTTGCTGTTGGCCTGTACCAGATCGTTGTTGGCCTTGTTCAGTAGCTCGTGGGCATAGCGAAGCTCGTTGAACTGAAGGCGTACCTGCTCCTCCGCCAGCGTCTGGCGCGTGACGTCCACGGCGGCGAGGATTCCGCCGGCCACTCGTCCGTCCGGCCCGTGCAGGGGATGGCAACTGAAGACGAAGTGCCGCTCTCCGTCGGTCCAAGCCTGGTCCTGGACCGACTGTCCGGCCAAAACCGCCGCACCGAGCTCTGCAAGAGTCAGGTTCTCGAATCGGCCTCCCAGGACGTCACCAAGGTTCCGCTGGAGCGCATCCTTCGCTCTGAAGTCGAAGATCTCTTCAGCCTGTACGTTCCACTCGAACACTTGAAGCTCTTGGTCGAAAGTGATGCAGGGAACCGGCAGACCCTCAAAGAGCTGCGAGAACCGCTTTCGCGAGAGTTCGACGGCTTGATAGGCAAACTCCAGGCGTTCAAGGGCATCAGTGATCGCCTCTCGGTGCTCTAGCTCTTTGCGATCGGCCTCCTCGCGCTGCTTGAGCGAAGAGTGGCGCATCAGGCCGGCGATCGTCCCCACCAGCACCGAAATGAGCAGCGCAACGAAGATGCCGGCCTGATGGGCCTTCCTCATCTGCTCCAAACGGGCCAAGTATCGGTCTGCCGTAATGTCGAGTCCAAGTGTGGCCACGACGTTGCCTTTCGAGTCACGCACCGGGGCATATCCGCTCATGAACGTGCCCCACCGATCGGTATAGGGCTCGGGGTCGGTGTCAGGCTTGCCGCTCCGCATCACCGACAGCATGTGCTGGGAAGCCTCCGGATATTCCTGCATGATGTGCGACTTATCGTCCACCCCATCTCCATCTGAGTCGCCTTCCTCGGTGGGGTCGAGCACGAAGTACGCCTTGCCGTTCTTAAGAATGCACGTGTAAACGTAAACAATGTCCGGGTCCGAATCCTGCACCTTGCGCATCGGTGCGATGATTGCCTCGTACTCGGCTGTCGTCTCTTGATTCTGAGAGGTGAAAGCCGAGTGCTTGTCGCCGTTGACAACCGTTGCGGCAACCTCGGCCAGGCGCCTCAAGTTCGTGCGAACTCCGTCCTTTGCGGCTTCACGCGACACCTCGTACAGCGTCTGCATGGACAGGAATGCGCCCGCGAAGAGAACGACGGCCATGATCGCCCCGAACATAACGGGGCGAGAGCTGCCTATCCTTCGGACAAGGGCACAGAACTTCATGGGCATTTTTGACCGCGTCTCATTCGTTTGCATTCAGGTTCGATAGGCAAGTTAGTGGGAAATGCCGATGGTGAGCCCCCAAATCCAGTTATCCGGCTTCGTCGCAGTGGAACGAACGGCTCGGTCGAGAAGGTGGCTGTAGGTGACGGACGGCTGAAGCGACAGAGCGCCGGTGATATGAACGTTCAGATACAGGCCCGCGCTGAACACGGTCGCGCAGTTGCCACCCGACCCGAAATTGGAGTGATGGAACTTTCTGTTTCCCCAGCCCACCAGAGCCTGGCCCCCAAGGCTCAACGAGTTCGTGAACTCATGCTCGACGCCAAGCCCGGCCTCGCCGTAATAGGCGCCTGAGAACTGCATCATGTCCAGGTAGTGGTTTGTGAAAAACGTGAGTCCCTGGACCTCCGTTTCAAGCCCGACAAAACCCTCGCCCGTTGCCGGCGCTGAGAGACCGGGATAGGTGTAATAGGTGAAGCCCGGAGTCAGGGTGACGCCGCCCCACTGAAGCTCGCGCGAGAGCGTCACATCCCACTCCGAGCCGGAGCCGGGATCGAAAGCGCGCGAGGCTCTCTTTGAAGACCAGAGGTTGAGCGACCAGCCCGCGAAGCCGAAGCTGCTCGAAGACTGAAAGGCCGGCTGATTATCCACCACCAGGCCGCGCCAAATGTACTTTGAGCTCCAGGTCGTATCGGATGACAGGCTGCGGAAACCGTTGCCGTCCTGAGCGAATGCGGCAACGGTGAGGCCAACGAGCCCGATGGCTCCAGCCGCTCGATTCAAACTGTTCATAAGAGTTGACTCCTACGAGACCTTCCGGAGCGTAGGGTTTCAGGAGACATCCTTAACAAATGTGTCGCTTGGACCCAAGAACCCTATGTGCTCTGTCCCATTCAATGTCTCGGCTTCTTGCGCCGAATCCCATCCAGTAGGGATACGGGGTTTTGTGCAGGTGGTTGGCGCAGGTCGCGGGTTGCGGGCATTGACGACGGACGATTGACGGATAGCGAGCACTAGAGCGGGGCAGGTGGTTGGCGCGGCTCGTGGGTTGCGGGTTGGAATTTCAGATTTCAAATTTCAAATCTCAAATCTGAGATTTGCAGTCCGCAATCCGACATCCGCACTCCGAGATCCCAAATCCGAACTCCACAATCCGAAATCCCCGATCCCAAATCCGAAATCCGAAATCCGAAATCTGCAATCCCTCCGCCACGAACACCGAGAATAGATCGCCCCCGACTAGAGCTTGAACGTCCAGCCGCCGGTGAGCTTCGGCTCCGTGATCCCTCTCCGGAACCTCCCGTACCCATCAAACACAGCCACCCTCGCCCTCCCAGGGTTGGGACGGACTTTCGTGGTCCCAAGCCCGAGCACACAGCGCTTTCCGCCCCCTATCTCGACCACCGCAAGGGCACCTCCGTCGTTTAGATCGACGGTCGTCCCCTTGAAGGTGAGCGTCGTTCCCTTCACGCTGAAGCCGACCTTCTCGCAGAGGGTCTTGATTCTCGGACTGTGGTCCGGCGACCCCACCACGAGCACCCCGTCCAGGTTCTCCGGCAGCGCCCTCAACTCTTCCCTGGCTCGAACGTGCGCCATCCAGGAAGGGCTGCTCGGATGCACGTACTTCGACTTGACCGTTGACAGAACGGTGTTGATCCCGACCTGCTCCTCGTCCGACCCATAGCGGCGCAGCAATCGGTTCCAGGGGTCGAACGAGACGAGCACCGGCTTCTCCTTGCTGTCTACCGTCGGGAAGGATGACTTGCTGTCGGGGGTCGGCCCGATTCGGCACGTCTTGAACTCGCGCCGGCCATCGGCGAATTGGAGCATCACGTCGAGTTTGAGCCAATACGCGGGCCCGAGGAAGTTCGCCACGGCGTGGACCTGGCCGTCGAGCCAGCGGACCTTTGACAGCTCGACGTCTGGATATCCCGGGCGGCGCATCCACTGGTCGAAGAACCATTTGTAGCCCTTGCCGGCCGTCGCCAGGAACACGCTCTCAAAGTCCTCCCATTCACCAGGCTCGCCTTTGGGGTGCGTTCGCAGCCACGTCTTCATGCTTTCGATTACGGGGCCGGTTCCGACCTCATGTTCGAGAACCTGCAAGACCATTGCGCCCTTGCCATAGCCCAGCGCAGACGCAGGGCCGCCGATGTCCACTCCTGAGGCCACCAGTGGGGCCACGCCAAATGAGGGTTGCGGGTGGCAATCTTGCACGAACGCAAGCCGCCGCTCCTCGGTGTTTCCGATCTTGACCTCACGCTGATAGAGCCCCGAGCAGAAGTTCGCAAAGCTCTCATTCCAAAGCGACTTGAGATAGGTGTTGTTGATCAGCCCGCCAAACCAGGTGTGCGCGGTCTCATGGCCGTCCTCATCGGGCAGCCAGCCGCTGCCGTAGGTGGCATAGGAGTAGGCTTCGAGCGCGCCGCCGCCATAGTGGGGCGTGTCCAGGGCGCCCCACCGAGTGAACGGATACGGTTTGAACTGGGAGTAGAACTCCAGTATCGGGCGGTACAGCTCGGCCTGGTGCGCCATTCGCTCCTCAGGCATCGTCAGCGACCAAATGCCCACCTTGAGGTCGCCATAGATCTGGAAATCCTGTTTGTAGGGCCCCGCGCTGAATGACCAGTAGGTGACGGGGACATCCATCCGGTAGCGTGTGACCAGGTCCTTGCTCGTCTCCGTCACTGAGGTTTGCTCGCCTTGGCCGACCGCGGTCCAGTCCTTGGGCGTATGCGCCGCGAGCGTGTAGGCGCAGGGTCGGCGGGCGATCATCGGGTACCAGTAGTCGTTCGCAAGCTGGATTTCGTCGCTGCTGATGCTCCCCGCGTAGCCAGGCAGATCCACCTTGCCGGCGTACTTGAGCTTGAGCGCGAAGGAGCGTTCGTTGGGGGCCTTGACGCAGACCACACCGCCCGCCTGGGAGAAAGGCACGTCTTTGCCGCTCGAATCCGTGATCGACCGGACCCGATAGCAGGGCGAAAAGCGAAGGATGAACTCTGGTGGGGCCACGGCTGTTCGCGAGACGTTGATCGTGTTCTCGAAAGTGGCCGTCTTGGTTGGGATGTCGAACCATAGCTCGAGTGTCTGAAAGGTGAGCTTTGTGCCGAAGGATTCGGTCTCGGGGATCGCCTTCGAGAGTTTGCCGCCAGAAAGCTCGAAAACCTGGTCGCCGCGATCCTCGCTGGTCAGAGGCGTCGTGAACACGATGTAGCGCGACTTGCCGGAAGGCGAGGGCAGACCCACCGCGTGCCAGCCCTTGCTCCCAACGCCATAGGGCCCTTGTGTGCCAAGGAAGAAAAAGGGGTTCTTGGCCTTGGCGAGCTCGGGCGTCGAGAGCGCCGTGAGCGCCTGCAAGTCCCGTTTGGATGCGGCGGCATCGAAGGGTGCGGCGAAGTCCTGGGCAAGGATGGCAAGGAAAAGGGAGGCGATCACTCGCTATCTATACCGCTTTGGGAGCATCTGTCGTCTCCCCGGGGTGGGGGTGAGACGGGAGAGTGAAGGGATGAGGCGATGCGGGGGTGCAGGGACGGGAGGACAGTGGGACGAAGGGACGGGAGGACTTGTGGTCAAGGTACTGCATGACGAGATCGCCCATCGCACATTGCACATCGCACATCGCACATCGCACATCGCACATCGACTATCGAACGATGGCGCAAATGCCGGGAGGGGCGACACCCTTCCATCATTGAGACTTCTGACTCCAATTCGCCATAATAGAGGATCGTAGTGGCGGCGTAGCTCAGTGGTAGAGCACACGGTTCATACCCGTTAGGTCGGTGGTTCAAATCCACTCGCCGCTACCAAAACCTCCCCGGTCTGGTTCTTGGCCTTTTCGCGCGTCTTGGCCGTAGGGATGGGGTCTGGGGTTCAGGGTCTGGGGTTTGGGGTCTGGGGGCGACGTCCCTACTCCGTCCGAAGTGCCTCGATCGGGCTCAATCTAGCAGCCCGCGCCGCCGGAAATAGCCCAAACACCACGCCGATCAGCGCCGAAAACACGAGCGAGCCAATGGCGGCCTGCATTGGGAACGGCGTGGACAGACCGTCTTTCCCCGGCCACTGCTTGACCACCGTGATGACCGTCACAAGGCTCCCGAACCCGTAGGCAATGCCCATGCCGATAATGCCGCCCACAAGGCTTAGGGTCGCCGCCTCAACCAGAAATTGCACCAACACCGAACTGCTCTTGGCGCCGACGGCCTTTCGCAGCCCGATCTCCCGGGTGCGCTCCGTGACCGACACCAGCATGATGTTCATGATGCCGATGCCACCCACCAGCAGGCTGAGCGCCGCCACCGCCGCAAGCACGATGCCCGCAACGCCCAGAACCTGCCCAAAGATGTTGATGATGGCCTCGCGGGAGTCCACGCGAAATACCGGGCGGTTCCCCGATTTCACCATGAGCGCCCGCCAAACCCGCTCGACCGTCTCGTTCACGTTGTAGCCGGCCTTGGGCCGGGTGGTGATCATCGTCACGTTTTCGCCGCCGACCCACTTATCCTGTGCGGTCGTGATCGGGAGCCACACGTCGCTGCCGGTGTTCTCGCCCATCATGTCGATGGTCTCCATCACGCCCACGATCTCCAGCGTGATTCCATCAAAGGTGATGAACTTCCCGATGGCTCTTTTGTCGCGGAAGAACTTGTCGCGGATCTCCTCGCCGACCACACACACGTTCGCTCGGCCATCCACGTCGGCTTTGCTGAGGTTCCGGCCATCGACGATCCCAAGCCGGTTGAGCTGCGCCGAATATTGGTTCGTGCCGAACACGCGGAGCTTGGTGATCTCCCGATCCCCATAGACCACCTTTTTGGCTGGGCACATCAGGATTGGGGCGGCGATATCCAGCGCGGGCACCCGCTCCAAGAGCCAATCCACGTCGGCGTTCTTGATGCCGGTGATGCCTCCCATCGGGCCACGGAACATCCCGCCGGGATCGTAGACGATGATGATCGTGTCCGCCCCCAGCTTCTTGAACTGGAAGGTCATGTAGTTCTGGAACGCCGAGGAGATGAGCACAATGGTCGTCACGCTCATCACGCCGATGATCACCCCGAGCATGGTAAGGAACGACCGCAGCTTGTGCAGCCTCAGCATCTCGAGCGCGATCAGGAACGATTGCCAGACGATCATTGGCTTTTCTCGGCTCCGCCCTTGCTCTTGTCCGCGTTCCCTTGATCCTGCTCGTCATCGCCAGGACCTGAGAAGAAGCCCTTGCGCGCGGGGCCCTTATAGTCGGGGAGCACCACTCGGTCGCCTTCCTTCAGGCCCGCTTCGATCTCGACGAATGCGCCCGTCTTCGCACCTAGGGTGACCTTTACGCGCTTCGGCGCCTTCTGCGAGTCCTTGGGAGGCGCCATCAGCACGAAATCGCCCTGGGCGTCTTTGCCGACGAACTCCACCGGCAGCCGCAGCACGTTGTCTTTGTGAAGGGTCTCGAACGTGCACTTAGCCGACATGCCCGACCTCAGCCGCTTATCGGCCTCCACAAGACGGACTTCGACGCGGTACTTCACCACCGCATCGGCTGCAGCCGCCGCGGCAGTCGAAGTGCTGGCTTGCAGGTTGTTGCTGGCGGGGGCAATCTGATAGATCTTGCCCTCGTACGATTTGTCTGGGAAGGCGTCGATGTCGACCTTGACCTTCATGCCGAGGGTCAAGCGAGCCACGTCGATTTCGTTGATGTCTAGGAGAACGCGCAGCTGTGACCGGTCCTCGACACGCACGACCGGCGTTCCCTGGCTGAACGCTGAGAGGCCAGTGACCATGTCGCCTACTTCTACGTATTTCTTGCTGACCACGCCGTCCATAGGGGCGCGAACGTCGGTCTCACGAAGCTGCCGCATGCTGTCGCTGAGCACATTTTGAAGCTGGGACACGGAGGCCTTGCCTTGCTTTCGGCCTTGGATGAGAACATCCACGTCTCTGAGCGCGGCCCGTGCCTGCCGAATCGAAGCTCGCGCGGAGATCAGCTCCTGCCGCTTGGTGTCGTCCTGGATGGCGTTGGCTTGCGCGCGCTCCAAGGCCGCCCTTGCGCTTTTGACGTTTTCCGAGGCGCTCTGAATGTCCAGCCTCTGCTGCCCATCGAGCCTTTGACGGTCGCTCCGGGCCTTGGCGAGCCGGTTCCTGGCCTGGTCGAGCCGAAGCCTGGCGCTATCCACCACCTGTTGGGACACAAAGCCGCGCTTGAGGAGATCGGCGACGCGCTCATATTCCCGCTGGGCGTTTTCCTGGTCTATTCCGGCGTTGCTAAGCTCCGTGTCGGCAGCGGTGATTTGAGTTGGGTGGGTGGAGGTGCCAAGGCGCTGCTGGTCCTGCAGGGCCGAATTGAGGGCGGCCTGAGCCTGCTCGATGCCGGTGCGGGTGAGGGTGGGCTGGGCTTCGAGTTCCTTGACGATCTGCCGTTCGCGCGCCAGGGCCTGGTCGAGAGCGGCCTGCGCGGTGACGCGTCGTTGCTGGATTTCGATGTCGGTTCGCTGGACACCCGCCTCTGCGCCGCTCAATTGCGCTTGGTCTTGCGCCACCCGCAGTTGGGTTTCAAGGGGGTCTATCAGAGCGATGGCGTCGCCTGCTCTCACAGTCTGCCCCTCCTCTACCTTGAGTTCTTTGAGCCTGCCGGAGGCACGGGTGCGGACGTCCACTGAGCGCACCGCATCGAGGGTGCCGGTCTCCACGACCTTGAAGCTGAGCTCGCCACGATCGACGGCTGCAAACTCTTTCTTGGCATTCGCTTGTCCGCCGGCGGCCGCAAATCCCCTCATCTGAAGAAACAGCCCGGCCCCGACCAGAACGACGACGAGCGCGACGACAAGAAAGATGATGGCCTTCCGCATGGATTTCCCTCGGATTTCAGTATGCCAAGGCGTAGCGGAGGGCCGCTTGCTCGCCAGGACGTAGGACTCATGCTAACCGGGTGAAACTTGCGGGGAGTTGCCAGTAAGATGCAACCATGGAACGTGAACCGCGCAACGCTTTTCGTCCTCAAGGGACTTCGCACCCGATGACAAGGCGCGAGGTGATTGTCAAAGGCGGCGCTCTTGGGGCGACCCTGCTCGTCCCCGGCGCCGCAAGGAGCGCTTGGGAGGTTCTGCAGGGCGGAGCCTACGGGCCGTTCAAAATGGGTATCCAGTCGTACTCGCTAAGGGGATACGATCTCGACACGGCGCTCGCCAAAACCCAGGAACTCGGACTCAAATACTGGGAGGCGTTCCAGGCGCACGTGGGCCAAACCAGCGATCCCGCAGCACTGAAACCCGTGCTCGACAAGATCAAGAAGGCAGGCATCCAGCTCAAGGTCTGGGGCGTGCAGGGCTTTGGCGCCAACGAAGAAGCATGCAGGAAGATCTTCGAGTTTGGGAAGATCGCAGGGCTGGATACGATTTCCGCCGATCCGAGCTATGAGGCGATGCCTATCCTGGATAGGCTAACCAAGGAATTTCGCATCAATATCGCCATCCACAACCACGGTCCAGGAGCCCGCTACGACAAGCTGGACAGCATGTTGAAGGCGTTTGAAGGAACGAACGAGCGGGTAGGGGCTTGCATCGACACGGGCCACGCTTTACGCAGCGGCGAGGACCCCGTGGAGTGGGTGAAGAAGCTGGGCAAGAGGGTCCACGCCCTTCATCTGAAGGATGTCAAGGACAGGACCCAATGGAAGCTCCTCGGGCAAGGCGACTTAAGGATGGGCGACCTTTTTGCCGAGCTCAAACGCCAGAGATTCAGTGGCTATTTGAACCTGGAATACGAAGAGAAGCCCGAAAACCCGATGGACGACATCAAAGAGTGCCTAGCGGCGGTCAGGAAGACGTTGGGCCGGGGATAAGGCGTATTGCGTTTGGGCATTAAGGCATTAAGGCATTGTGGCTTGGGGGCGTGAAGCCGAAGGGCAAGAGTCGCGAAAAGCCCCTTCCTTGGTTTTTGCGTAGCGAGACTGAGGAGGGGGGTTGGGGGGCGAGACTCCGGATCCCTATGCTAATGGAGTGAGGAGCGCCAAGAAGCTCCGCAACGCCTTAATGCCTTAATGCCCCAATGCCACAATGCCCTCAGCCCACCTCCCCGGTCGCAAACGCGGACACCGTGATCGGGGCAAACTCAAACCTCGGCACCTCTCCCGGTCCGAAGTTGAGCTCGATCAGGGGCCGCAAGACCTGCTCCGTCATCACCGTGTCGGCCAGCTCCCTTCGGATGGACTCCAGGTGGAGCAGCAGCACCTGAAGGTGCACTTTGCCCAACGCAAGCGAGCCCACCCGCTTGCCTTCGTCGGTTGTCAGGGTCTGTCCAAGGATGGCGCGGGCGATTTCGCGATTGTGAAACTCGATCGCCTCCATGTAGCCGGTCGAGGCCTCCCGCTCCCCACCGAGCGTCCCCACCGAAACGGTGTCGGGGTGAAGGATCGCCGTTCTGGACTGGATGTCCTGCAGCGCGCCCAAAAGGCTCGCCTGGTCCTCTGCTGAGAACCCGGGTACGAAGCGGCCAAACACGGTGGGCATGGCGAACCGGTCCAGATGGAACTTCCATGCCTCAAGCAGCTCGGACTTGGCCGTCCAGTGGCCAAAGGCCGCGTCCAGATCGCTCCGGCCCCGCACCTTGCCGTAGGTGGATCGGTTTCGATAGACGATGAATTTGCCGCGCGGAAGAGCCGTCGGTGGCTCTCCAGGCAACTGCAGGTTCAGGCTGCGGATGTTGCCGAAAGCGTCGAGTTCAAGGCCAAACAGCGACGGGTCCTTGGGTTTGACCGCGCGCAGGGCGATGATGGACCGCCCCGGCCCATCGGAGCCGGAACTTCGCAAGTTCTGGTGTGCAGACTTTGCGAAATCGCGGATGCCGAGGTCTCCGGGAGAACTGGCCTCCCAGACCAGTTCTTGGGTTGACCAGCCCTTGGCAAAAGCGTCCATGGCCTGGTAGAGCACCGTCTGCGCGGAACCCTCCATGCTCGCCAGAACCCGTTCCGCGAACTCCGCCTTCGCCTTGGCAGAGTCGGTGTTGTTGGCGGGGACGATCTTCCCTGGCGCGGCCAGGACGCCCAGCTTCTTGAGCGTGAGCGCGGTCTGAATCATGGAGTCCTGCTCCATCCGGTCGTAGACTGTATAGGCGAGGGCGCCCGGCGGCAGGCCCGGCGAGCGCTGGATGTGCCTTTCGAAACGAGTGAACTGCGGCGCGACTTCGCGGCGCTTGCGGGACCGGCCAAAAAGCTTGAGCATGTCACTCAGGAAGCGTTGAGCTGGGCCAGACGTCAACCATGCCGGCTCTCATAGGTGCGGCGGCGTAAGCCAAACACGCATTTGCCCCCAATGAAGCACGAAGCCCGCCCACGCCATAGGGCGAGGGCGGGCTGATCGGCCCAAGATTTGTCGTTGACCTTACTTGCGGCGGCGGCGGGCCATGAGGCCGAGGCCACCGAGGGCCAGAGCGGCCGCCGTTGCGGGCTCAGGCACGGCTTCGACGTCAAGCTTCACGATCGTGTCGCCATCGAAGCTGAGGTTCTGCCAGTCGATCTGGATTTCCGAACCGGTCCAGCTGATGTTGCTGGCGCTGAATCCAGCCATGTTCGTCGCACCATTGACGGTCACGTTGGTGAACGCCGGGCCGCTGACCATTCGGATGGCGATGCCATTGTAGATGGTCGGAGCCAAAGACAGCGAAGAGCTCGACCAAGTCGAGCTGCTGCCGGGAAGGTAGTCGAAAGTGATCGAGGTGTCGTCCACGTCGATATCGAAGTACGACAGGAAGGTGTCCTCAACACCCGCGCCAACGACGAAGTTGGTCTGGCTGTTGTAGGCTCCGCCATACGCATAGTACTGGTCGCCCATGGTCGAACCCGTAAGGCCCGCGAAAGAGGCTGCCGGCAAAGCGACAACCACGCCGGCAAACGCCAGCATTGCTGCTTTCTTAATCATTTTCTATTGCTCCTTTCAGCCCCGAGTGCAGACCTAACCAATCCATACCCCGGAGTACTGATTCGACAATGGTAATGCAATTACCGGACTAAGGACCAGTCCCTGGCCAAAACCTAGCAAAAGTGCGGTCATCCAATTGGAAGAGCCTATTGGTCTAGCTCAATATTGCTCCATTCCGCGAGAGTGAATAAGGGCAGCGGTCTGTCGGAGCGGGAGTGCGAGCGCCACTGTCTGCGTCCTTTGGGTTCACGCCCTTCGGTCCAGCCTGTCGGGGCTGACCCCTAAGGCGCATCACAAAACGGGTCTCGCAGGCCGTGGAGCGCGAATCTGCAGACTCGGCCCCATCGCCGATCAAACGGAACGCGAGTCTCCAGACTCGGCCCTGGTGGCGAATTCATCGGGCATTCCTAGTCGGGCTTTTGAACGTGCAGGCCTATGAACTCGACGAAGTCCGCTACCTTTCCGGAAAGCAGAAAGGTGCGCTCGACCCCGTCCTTTGGTAGTGTGGCGATCCACGAGAGCTTTACTCGAGGGATGGCAAGCAGCGAGAACCGCTTGTTCGCCGTCAAGGCGTTGATCGCGATATCTGCCTTGGTGCCGCTGGCCGTGATCACGCGCATCGTCAGGTTCTGGGTGCCGATCATCACCGTGACTGTCGCCGCGGTGCCGTCGCCTCCCGCCAAGGGCGCCTTGGAGACAAGCTTGGCCTCCAGCAAAACGTGATTGAACGCCTTGGTGTTGCACTTCAGCGTGGTCCAGGTGGCGTCCCGCTTGACCTTGATCGAACCCGTCGCATAGGACTTGGATGGATCTCTGAAAAAGGCATACGCGCTCGTGTAAGGCAGGTAACCGTTCACGAATCCAACGGAGGCCTTGAGGTCCTCGGTTCCGATTCTGAGCAAGGGATGCAGCTCGAAGACGTGCTTCTGATTCAGGCTCGTGCCGACGCTGACGTCGGCAAACTGAACCATGTCGCTCTGGGTCTCTGGATGCTCGAACCACAGCCGCCAGACCCCCGTGACCGGCAGGGTGTGTGTAACGCTTGCGATAGCCAGATCCTCTGCCGGCCCAAACGACAGCGCATTCTTGATCTCGGCGATCACCCTCAGCCCGACGTCCGAAGAGCGGCCGATTATGTGGAGGTCGCCATCCTTGTCCTGGTCGTGACGCTCGGTCACGGCGTCGATCGTGAATTGGGTGGAAAGCGTTGCACGGTTCTTGAGCTGATCGATGAACGAGTTCTTGAGCTTGAGAACGGGCTGAGCGAAGGGCACTCCGGAGCCGTAACTCACGATGGAAACCACACACACCAAGAGGCAAGCCAGCGAACGCTTCATGTTGCACCGATTCGACGGGTTTGGCCCTTGACTCCTTCCTGCAGTGATCGGGGTGCAACAATAGACCGATGGCGAAGCCGTGGATTTGCGGCCGATGCGGAGAGATTGCGCAGGGAGACCTGTGCATGAAATGTGGGAACACTCGCTCGCTCGAGGGTCCGGACGGCCCAGCACCCGGATCCTATTACAGCATCCTGGGATACCAGACGATGGATGCGTTCAAGTTCGTGGGCGCATTCGTGCTGCTATTCCTTGCGGTCGAGTTAGTCCCGTGGCTCGGGCTTTCCTGGAAGCGGGAGACGATCGTTGTCGTCACCCTCTTGACGCTGCTCTTGGCATTTCGAAAGCCCCTGCTGAACCTGATTGGGCGTGCCAGGGTCCGCTTGCGGCACCCCAGGCGTTAGGACTGCCCTCAGGGCTTGGCGCTCGCTCCCCATCCCTTCCATACCGATGGTTCGGGAGCCTTGGCTTGTGTACTTTCCGCTTTGGGCACATCGAGTTCACAAACCTCCCGGTAGAGGTCCTCGTCGAAGCCGACGATCAGCGCCTTGCCGCAGCAGACGACCGGAGACTTCATGTTGCCGGTTGGAGACAGCAGTGCCCGGGTAAGCGCCCCCACGTCTGGGCGTTTCGACCGAAGGTTGATGTAGAGGGCAAACTTCGAGTGGACCGCGTAGACGCCGTCGGCGGGCCTGGCCAGCCTCAGGGCCTCCAGCCTCCCGTACCTCTCTTTTCGCGCGTCGATCACCACCCGCGGCCGGACTCCATGTCGCCTAAAGAAATCCTCAGCTTTCATGCATTCCTTGCTGTCAAAGCTGCAGTAGATCCAATCGGGAACCATTTTAGGCCTCACAAGTAGCAGGTTCCGGCAAGGCCCGCGCCAACCCCTGGCCCAAATGCCAGGTTAGAGCAGTTTGTGAGGTTTGCAGGCTCAAAACTTGGAGTTCACAGGTTCGAGCGAGCCTGAGACAAGCACGGGTCCTGGGAGTACCTCCTACCAGGTTCTAGCCCATTCCGGCGCTTCGACCGGCTCGAATCGGTTGCCGTTCAGGTCGGCGATCAATTTGGGTTTGCCATCAGGAAACCCCTTCCAAGCCCAGAGGCAGCCCTTGTCCCCAAAGACCAGCCGCCCCAAGGGGTCCACGTCGAGAAACTGGGGATGGAACGGCTTCGGCCTGAACTCCATTTGGGGCTTCCCCGCCGAGTCCAGGATCGACCACCGTTCCGATCTGTCGTAGATCGCCTCGCCGGGATCGAGCCACTTCTCGTAGACCAGCACGCCTTTGGCAAAGGTCTTGACCGCTTTCCCGGGCCGCACCATTTCCCACTCGGGCATCACGAACTCGCTCACAAGCTTGAAGGCCTCCTCGAAGTCGCCCCGAAGCACCCCAAGCCCCGAAGACAGAAACTTCTTGTTGAAGGCGTCATACGCTTTCCTGTTCGTCATGCGTGTCTCGAACTGCGATGCCGTTCGCCAACCGTCCCGTTCCAATCGCATCGTGAAGATCGGCTCATCTTCGCTAGCACGAAGGTTCAGTTTCTTGACCTTGAATGGAGCGCCCCTCGGAGAGATCGCCTCGTGCCAGGTGCTGGGGTCGTTGTTCACCTTCAGCAGCCTGCGATCTTCCCAGCGGCCGCCGCCATTCCAGGCTCCGCCGGTGAACCAGAGCGCCAGCGCCGTGAAATAGGGCGGTTTGCTGATGGCTGTCCAACCGTCGGCCATGAACTCGTACTTGAGCCCAAACTGCTCGACGGCGTTCTTTCGCCGGCTTGAGTAATCCGTGAACGCCGCAATCAGGTGCTTCCCATCCGGACTGATGTCGCACCGACGCGTGTAGACCATCGCCTTGATCCACTGGCCTGGAGTGACTTCATCGGTCTCCAGGTTCCAGGTGAGCAGTTGGGTCTGCTTGCTCGGACCCCGGCGAAAGATGACGGCGACCGGCGCTTCTCGGGCGAGGATCCCGTCAATCCGGCAAATGGCTGGCTTGGTCATCTCAGCAGAATCAAGCCTACCCAGGTAAACTTCTCCAACTCTCCGCTCCTGCGTCAGCGTCGCCGCATGTCCGGGAAAGTGGTTTTCTGGTGCTCAGGTTTTCGGGTTGTCGGAGAAGTCGGCGCTTGCAGGCATGCACTTCGAGTCTGGACCCGCTGACCAGCTGGCAGTATGTGAATTCAACTGGATGCCACCGGGCCGCCTAAACACCTGACCACCCGAAAACCTGAAAACCTGAACACCCGATCACCCAGTCTGGACCACAACCATGAGCGACAAACGCGTTTACCTCTTTCGCGAGGGCAATGCCCAAATGCGCGACCTTCTCGGCGGCAAAGGCGCAAACCTTTGCGAGATGACCAACATCGGCCTTCCCGTCCCTCCCGGATTCACCATCACCACGGCCGTCTGCAACGAGTACCACGCGGTCGGCCACACCATGCCCGCGGGCCTGATGGACGAAGTCAAGACCGCCCTCGCCGACGTCGAAAAGGACCTTGGCAAGACCTTCGGAGACCCCAACAACCCGCTCCTCGTCTCCGTCCGGTCCGGCGCCAAGTTCTCCATGCCCGGCATGATGGACACCGTCCTCAACCTCGGCCTGAACGACGAAACCGTCGCCGCGCTCATCCAGGTCCAGGACCCACGCTTCGTCTACGACAGCTACCGCCGCTTCATCATGATGCTGTCCGACGTCGCCTATTCCGACACCCATCCCGGAGTTGGCAAGCACGATTTCGAAGTCATCTTCGCCGCCCTGAAGAAGGAGCTCGGCGTCAGCGGCGACCTGGAAGTGAACGCCGACGGCATGAAGGAGCTCTGCAAGCGCTTCGAGGCCCACGTCCTCAAGACCACTGGCACACCCTTCCCGCAAGACCCGTGGGTCCAGCTCCAAGCCGCCATCGAGGCCGTCTTCCGAAGCTGGAACAACGAGCGCGCCATCATCTATCGCCGCCGCGAGAAGATCTCCGACGACATCGGCACCGCCGTAAACGTCCAGGCCATGGTCTTCGGCAACCGAGGCGATGACTGCGGCACCGGAGTCGCCTTCACGCGCAACGCCGCCACCGGCGAGAACCACGTCTTCGGCGAGTACCTCATGAACGCCCAAGGCGAGGACGTCGTCGCAGGCGTGCGCACGCCCGTCGAGATCGACGAGCTCCAGAAGCAGAACCCCGAGATCTACAAGCAGTTCACCGATGTCTGCGCCAGGCTTGAAAAGCACTACAAGGACATGCAGGACATCGAGTTCACCATCGAGCATGGCAAGCTCTTCATCCTGCAGTGCCGCACCGGAAAGCGCACCGGCCCCGCCGCCATCAAGATCGCCGTGGACCAGGTCGCCGAGGGACTCATCACCAAGGAAGAAGCCGTCCTGCGCGTGGACCCCGAACTCCTGAACCACTGCCTGCTCCCGGTCATCCCGCACAACACCAAGTACAGCGTGCTCGCCAAGGGCCTGCCCGCAGGTCCCGGCGCAGCAACCGGCATCGCCGTCTTCGACGCAAACACCGCCGCCGAACTCGGCAAGGGCGGAAAGGGCCAGAAGGTCATCCTCGTCCGCGCCGAAACCAGCCCCGATGACCTGAAGGGCATGCTCGCCGCGCAGGGCGTCCTCACCGAAAAGGGCGGCATGACCAGCCACGCGGCGCTCGTCGCCCGAGGCTTCGGCATCCCCACCGTCGCCGGATGCTCCGACATCAGCGTCAACGGCTCCAAGAAGGAGTTCACCGTCGCCGGGCGAACGGTCAAAGAAGGCGACCTGATCTCCCTGAACGGCAGCCTCGGCGAAGTCATCGACGGCGCAGTCCCGGTCGAGGAAGCCACCATGACCGGAGACTTCAACACCTACATGAGCTGGGCCGACGGCTTCAGGACCCTAGGCGTCCGCACCAACGCCGACACCCCCGCCGACACCGCCCTGGCCATCCGATTCGGCGCGGAGGGCATCGGCCTCACCCGTACCGAGCACATGTTCTTCGAAGGCGAGCGCCGCCCCGTCGTCCAGCGCATGATCCTTAGCGACGACGATGCCGAGCGCCAAGCCGCACTCGACGAGCTGCTGGTCTTCCAGAGGCAGGATTTCGTCGGCATCTACGAGGCGCTGGAGGGCCGCCCGCTCACCGTCCGCCTCATCGACCCGCCCCTGCACGAGTTCCTGCCAAGCCTGGAGCAGCTCATCGGCGAGGTCGCCGTGCTCAGGTCCCAGGGCAAATCCGACCCCGCGAAGGAAGAGCTCCTGCACGCCGTTGAGTCCATGCACGAAATCAACCCGATGATGGGCCTGCGCGGCTGCCGACTCAGCATCGTCTTCCCGCAGATCGTGCAGATGCAAACCCGCGCGATCCTCGAGGGCGCGGCCATCGTGATCAAGAAGGGCGGCAAGGCCGTGCCCGAGATCATGATCCCGCTGGTGGGGCACGTGAACGAGCTGAAGTTCGTCCGCGAGAAGCTGGAAGCTACGGCGCGGGATGTGGTCAAGGAGCAGGGCGTCGACATCCCCTATGTGTTCGGCACGATGATCGAGGTCCCGCGCGGCGCCATCACTGCCGACGAGATCGCCGCCGAGGCCGAGTTCTTCAGCTTCGGGACGAACGACCTGACGCAGATGACCTATGGCTTCAGCCGCGACGACAGCGACCGGTTCCTGAAGCCCTACGTCGAGCAGAAGATCCTGCCGGGAGACCCGTTCGAGAGCATCGACCAGTCGGGCGTGGGCGTGCTGATGCAGATGGCCGTCGAGAAGGGCAAATCGGTCAAGCCGTGGCTCAAGCTCGGCATCTGCGGCGAGCACGGCGGCGAACCCCGCAGCATCGAGTTCTGCCACAAGCTTGGCCTGAACTACGTGAGCTGCAGCCCGTACCGCGTCCCCATCGCCCGCCTCGCCGCCGCCCAAGCGGCTCTGAAGGATAGGGTGAAGGTCGCAGCGCTGGATAAGTAGGGCTTTCACCTCGCCCCAGGGGGGGGAGAGGTCGGTGAGCGTAAGCGAACCGGGTGAGGGGGTTTCGGTCTTACAGACCTACAAACCTACCAACGTACGAACTGGGGGGACCTCCGGGGCCCCTTCCCCTTTCTGCCGCCTTCCCCTCGAGTGTGTCTGCGGGCCCAAGCTTCTGGGCATAAAGCAGCGACCGCTCCCCTGAATCTTTCTCGCGAAGGTCAGGGCGCCCCAGCGCCCTCCCTGAAGCTGGCACGTGATTCACGTTGCGCGCCAGCTATGTGCCCGGACTCAAGAGACGGAGCCTTCTGAGATGCTCTTCAACAGTGGGCATCTCCGCAAAGCGGCGGGCCACCCTTTGGGTGGGTTTCCCAATGATGTTGGCCTTTGGGTGGCTCCACCCTTCCGAGGGTGGTGTGATCGGAGCTCCCAAAAGCCTTGTCGGGAGCCAAGGTCCAAAGTCCAATTGCCGCCTGCCCCTTGTGTGTATCCCCCGGGCAGCAAGCGCCGGGCACATGGGGACCGGCGAACCGCGATTGGTGCTTGGCGCGAGGAGAGAGGCGAGAGGCGAGAGGCGAGAGGCGAGAGGCGAGAGGCGAGAAGCGAGAGGCGAGGTCACGCCGCATACCCGGATGAGGCGCGTGTGTCTGGGCATCTGCCCGAAGGAATGCCCTATGACACAGAGGCGGGCGGCAGAAAAGTTGAACCCATTATCTTTTTGCCGCCTTCCCATTGTTCTTAAGGGAAGAACATACGGGCGGCAACATATAGCCCCATCCCCCAATCTCTCTCGCCCCCGCCCTTAACTTCCCTTTGAATGCCTCAGCACCCTTAGGCGTTGAGGCTTTGAGTTCAGACCGATTGAGACGAGACGAGCCTCAACACCTAAAGGTATTGAGGCAGAGGAGAGGGAGGGAGAAACAGGGCCACCCAAGAGCCGGAGGGCCGCCCCTTTCAGGGCTTGGAACCGATCGCCCGGTGCGCGGAATCGGCCAGTCGGTCGGCCGAATCTTCCGCCGATCGTGCTGCCGAGTCCACCGCATGCCGCGCCGATTTGCCCACTTTCCGGACCCCGTTGCGAGCCGAATCGACCATGTCGTCGGCCCTCTCTCGAAGGTTGTCATCGAAGTCGGAAAGGTATTCGCCGGTGCGGTTGCCCGCGGCTCGGGTCGAGCGCGTGACCCGCTTGAATCGGCGCTCATCGTACGTGGCAAAGAGCACGGTCGCAACGATACCTGTCGCTACGCCCAGGAGCAGCGAGGTGATATTGAAGCGCTCCCCCATAGTGGTTTCTTGATGGTCCATGTACCCCTTCTACTCCCGCCCCTGCTCCACCGAGCCTCCGCAGCCGCTTATAGGTACTTTTGCTAGAGGTGGAAGCCGAGGAAATCGAACCGGCCAAGCCGCTTTAGAATTCGGGCCCGCGCATGCCTCTCCAAAGACTGTCGGGGGACTAGAGGACGCAAAAATACGGACACTTCTTAGGAGCCTTCTGGCTTCATGATCATGAGTGGGTTGGCCCGCGAGAATCACATGCCGGTGCAAAGACCAACATGCGCATATCCAGGCGAACGCGGCCAACCCTATACCGTTTCGCACTTACTGAGTACGCACGTCGCTAAGGGTCAACGAGCAGTAGAAACGGAGCGCGGTGCAACATGGAAAATGAACTGAAACAGATGTTTGCCCACGGATGGCTCTGGTGGGTTATCGTGGGTGCGGTGGCAGGAATCCTGGCCAAAATGCTCATGCCCGGATCGAGGAAGGAGCCCTCGGGCTGCATCATGACGATCCTCTTGGGCATTGCCGGCGGCGTTCTTACCGGTCTGGCGATGCGAACGTTTCTTCACACACCCGGCTCGGGCGGGCTGCTTGGGTCGATCGTTGGGGCGACCATCGGCGCCATCGTGATCATCTTCGTGTTCAGAAAGGTTTGGGCATAGGCGCCGCGCCGACCGGCCACCCCTTGGGCAGGTTCACCTTCGGTGCGGGGGTTTGGTTTGCTCCAACGTTTTGGGCGGTGACGGAAGGCCGGTGCAGGGCAGCCCATCGAGGCACAAGGTCGTTGGGGACAGCGGCCGGCTGCCGTTCTGCCCCTCTCACTTCCCCTTCAGCAGCGCCAGGACCTTCTCTCTGATCCGGCCGAATTTGGCTTCGCTGAAGCCCAGGTCCAGCATCTGCACCTTGCCCTCTTGGTCGAGCACGATGAACTCCGGGATGCCGCTGACGCCCCACGCGTTCAGGGTTTCGCGCTCGGTGTAGACCATCGGCCAGGTGATGCCAAGTTCCTTCATCAGCGCCGGCATTTTGGCGAACTCTTGCTCCCTCGGCATGTCGCGCTCTTTTGATCTCTCCGCGAGGAAGTGGCCGTAATAGGTGGTCACGCTGAGCACGTCGAACGGAAGGCCTTGCAGCTCCGCCGCGAGCTTGCGAACGCTCGGCAGCGCCTCGTGGCAGGCGTGGCACCAGTGCGCGGTGAACTCGACGAGCACCACCCGCCCGCGATAGGCCTCCAGACCCTTGAAATTGCCGTGAGCCTGAACCGAATAGAGCGCGGGGGCGTGGCGGTCGAGCATCTCGATCCGCTTCTTCGTCAGGCCAAGCTCGGCCAGGCGGTAGGTGTCTTTGGGCAGGGCCGTGAGGGCCTCGTCGAGTACGGCGATCGCCTGGTCCCGCCGTCCCGTTTCGGCAAGGTATTGAGCCTCCCAGTCGGCGATCTGTCGCCTGGCCCAGCCCGCATCCTTGGCTTCCTGGGCCGAGCGATAGGGGCCTTTGGGCAGGAACCCCTTCACCCTTTGAACGATCTCCAGCGCGCCCTTGGCGCCCTTGGCGTCGCGAATCCAGTAGTGATAGGTCCCGCCCGTAATGCTCCCGAGCCAGACGGCGTTGGCGGGGGTCGGCGGGTTCACCTTGAGGAGCGTGTCATAGATCGCGGCGCCGTCGTTGAGCTTCACCGAGGCGCTGCAGAAGGCCAGTTGCGCGGCGAACCTCTCGGCGGGTTTGAGGTCGAGCGCCAGGTACCTGTCGATGAGGTCCCGCGATTCGGCGTGGCGTTCGGCGAGCGTAAAGAGGGCGGCCCAGTCCACACCCTTTGCAGCGGGCAACGCTTTGGCGTCGATGCCGGCGAGTTTCGCTTTGGCGCGGTCCACGAGTTCCTTGTCGATCCGGGCAAAGTCGGCGGTCTTCCCCGCCTTTACAGCTTCGGAGATTTGCTTGTTGCGGTCGGCTTCAAGGGCGCTCGCGACGGCTCGAGGGTCGATACCCGCCTGCCATGGGGCCAGCATGAGGAACGATGCCAGCAACGGAATCAGCGAGGATGCCATCTCAACTGGCATTATACGGCGGTTCCTCGGGCCCACGACCCTCCGCGCCTATCAGCATCCCGAATCGCATATCGCGCATCGCTCGTCGCCCCTCGTGACAGAGCGAGGAGCGAGGCAAGGATGCCTGCGCTCCATCCCCTTATCCCTTCATCCCTTCACTTCCGCCCTTCCACCCCTCCACACCTCCGCCCTCCCAAGCGGCCAGGCAAGGATGCCCGCGCTCCATCCCCTTATCCCTTCATCCCTTCACTTCCGCCCTTCCACACCTCCGCCCTCGCTAGGGCCTGGCAAGGATGCCCCGCGCTCCGTCCCTCTGTCCCTAGGGCCCGTGCATCTGGCACTTGCTCTTCGGCACTTTCGCTCGCGCCATCGTTCGTGTTACCGTCTCGGGGCAATAGGGGTTCGCAATCTGGCCCGAATCGGCGCAGATCTCCACGGCGATCACTTCGTTCCCGCGCCGCTCCGACCTTGGGTCCGCCTTGCCGGCCCCGGGGCTTCCCGTCGTGACCGGCGAGCCCAGGTCTGCATCTCCCGTGCCCTCGCCGCCCGTTGTGGGCAAGGGCGGGTCTTCACCGATGGTGATCGGCGGCGTGATCGGGGGCATGTCGGGCAGCGCGTCCCCGCCGGCCGCGTCGTCCACCGCCGGCTCCTCGGGGGTCTTCTCGACCGGGGTGCTCTTGATAGGCGCGCGCTTGCCGGCCGCCTTTTCTTGCGCTTCGAAGAGCTTCACGGCGCGCTTCATCACGCCCGTCCAAATCTGGATCGTGACCTTGCCGCCAAACACGCGGTTCATCGGGTCATACACCCAGCGCTTCCCTTCCCGACGTTCGTTGGCGACCCAGCCGATCCCCACAAGGGAGTTCGTGTAGCCGCAGAACCATGCGTCCCTGTGGTCGGAGGTGGTGCCGGTCTTGCCGCGCGAGTTGGGAACTACAGAAGCCGCACCTCCCGTGCCACCGGTCACTACAGCCCTTAGGCAGGTATCGAGGTCCTTGGCCACCTCGCCGTCCAGGACGCCGCGTCTGATCTCCGGCGCATATTCGGCGATCGTGTCTCCATTTGGGCCGATGATTCGAGAAACTCCAAACGGCTTGCAGCGATCGCCACGCAGCATGAAGACTGAATACGCCTGCGCCATCTCCAGAGGCTTGACCGCGCTGGAGCCCAACGCAAGCGCCAAAACCGGGTCCAGCGGGCTCTGAATCCCAAACACGTCCTTGGCGAAGTCTGCGGCTGTGTGGGGCGTCACCTGTTCGCAGGTTCGAACGGCGCACACGTTGACCGAGCCCGCGAGGGCGCTCACGATGCTCTTGGAGCCGCCGTATTTGCCGTTCGAGTTCTTTGGCCACATCGTCCTGCCCTTGATCGGGTCGTCGACATAGAACGGCTCATTGGAGACTCGGTCATGAAAGTCCATGGCGCCTGTCCCCAGCGCTGCGGCGTAAATCAGAGGCTTGAAGGAGGACCCGGGCTGGCGCCCAACCCCCTGGAAGATCATGTTGAAGCTGTTGCGCTCATGGTCGACGCCGCCGACCATTGCCTTGATTCGCCCCTCCGAGTCGATGAGCACAAACGCGCCGGTGGTGATGCTCAACTTCGAATACTTTCGGACGACCCTTTCAACTTCTTCCTGAGCAAGGCCATCGAGTTCCGAGTTCAGGGTCGTCTCGATCCTGTAACCGCCCTTGGTCAGGTCGATCTCGGGGAACTCGTCGTGGATGAAGTCGAGCACGTAGTCCACGAAATAGGGAGAGGCCAGGGTGCGCGCGCCGGAGCCGAAGTTCCGCCTGGCGAGCTTGATGCGTTCGTTCGTCGCCTGATCGTATTGGGATTCGGTGATCATGCCGTAATCCAGCATGCGCTTGAGCACGATGTCGCGGTTTTCCAGCGCCCGATCCAGGTTGCGAAACGGGTTGTTTGCGCTGGGCCTCTGAACCAGCCGTGCGAGCATGGCCCCCTCAGAAAGCGTAAGGTCCTTCAAGTCCTTGTTGAAATAGACACTCGCGGCAGCGCCAATGCCATAGGCGCCAGACCCATAGTAGGCCTGGTTCATGTACATCGTCAGTATCTGGTCTTTGGTACGCGTCTTTTCGATCTGGATGGCGAGCGCCATGTCTTTGACCTTTCGGTCGAACGAGCGCTCGGGCCCCGTGTAGACGCGCTTGGCGAGCTGCATGGTGATCGTGCTGCCGCCCTGGGACGTTCGACCATCGCGAACGTTGACGAAGAGCGCCCGCGCCAGGCCCTGGAAGTCCACGCCGCGATGGTCGTAGAAGCGAACGTCTTCCGCCGCCAACGTCGCGTCCCTCAGGAACTTGGGAATCTCCTCAAACTTGGCGGGCTTCCGGTATTCTGCCTGCGCACGGAAGAGGACCTTCCCGTCCGCGCTCACGATGGTGCTGGCGTTCGAGGCGATCTGCTCGGTGATCTCATCGAGCTTTGGCACCATCCCCTCTGCCCAGAGCAGCTCGTTGTAGAACTTGACGCCAAGGATCAGGGCGAGAACGGCGCCGAAGAGAAACGAGTAGAGGGCAAAACGCTTCAGCCGCCCGACCCAAGGTGGGCGCGCGTTCCTGTGCCGTGAGCGTGATGCTTCCCTGCTCTTCGTAGCGGCCTTGCCGGCCGATTTTGAGGCCACGTCAATCTATAGAACGAAGATACCGGGCCGTCCGTTTCACAAACGGATTCTGCCGGCAAGCCGTTTGAGTTCGTCTTCCCCGATCTGGCCCATCAAGGCGAAGGTTCTTCCCCTGGCCTGCCAGGCGTAGACCCTGAGGTCGCGTCCAGCCATTCCGCGGAGCCGGGAAAGGTCCACATTGCCCTCGACCTGGTGAAGTGTGAGGTGCCCCTTTTCGCCGCGATAGAACAGCATGAGCGTGGGCTTTTCGCGCGAGCCCAAGAGGCGAGACCCTTCGAGTTTGAAGCCCTCGTCGGCGGGCAGAAAGACCTCGATCATGCCTTTCTCCTTCATCAGGCGGCGGGCAAGCATTTCGGGGGTCAGGCGGGTCGCCCCCGTGATCTTCATCGGAAGGTCGAAATCTCCGGGTCTGGGGCGAAACCGGAAGCTGACGGCCGTGAAGCTCAGGCTCCCGACAACGCCACCGGCGGGATCGTAGAGCTCGCGCTTCAGCACCATTCCGGTGCGCGGTTCGATCCAAAACCGGGCAAAGGCGTTTCCTTTGGGATCACAAATCGCGATAGGGGTGCACCGTTGGGAGGCGACGGTCTCAGAGTCTCCGGTCACAAACTTTGGCGACGGGCTGCCGGGGCGGGCCATGAAGCCGATCATCCTCGTCAAGGTCTCTTCGCGCCTGGGCGCCATCACCTCGATTTCGTTCTTTCCCGGGAAGTAGTGCTCGCGGGAGTTCTCGTCTTCGACGATGATCTGTCCTGCGAATTCGGAGTCTGCGGGAAACGTGATGCGCAGCCTGGTGCCGTCCTTCCAGATGTATTCGGTGTGGGTTCTGCGCTCTGACCCGCGCTTGAACTCCACCACCCTGGTGCCGGAAAATCTCAGTTTGGAGCCGTTTTCAATCGCGCGCTTGAGTAGCGGCGGCAGGTCGAGCTTGGAAAAGTCGACGTGTTGGTTACCGCCACGGCCAAAGCCTCCACCACCGAAAGGCCTGGGCTTTTCCTGCGCAGCGCCAAGAGCGGCGACGGCGATCAGAGCAGCACAAAAAGGAAGTGCAAACCTCATCACAGGTCCCCTAGGTCGGCCTCCTCCCAGTGAATGACGTTGGAGGCGGGCCGCACCGTCGGAACGGCCTCATAGGAAGCCAACCCGTGGCCAACCGTCATCACGCTCGTCACGGCCTCTTGATGGGCGCTCACCATTTGCGCTTCGATGTCCGAACCGGAAGCCGCCAGAGGCAGAGCAGCCTCACCGCGAGGATAGAAAGCGATCGCGAGAATCGAGGCAAGGCCAAGTCCCAGTGCAGGACGCCAGAGAGTGGCAAGGAGGCTTCGCTTGGGCTTGCTTTTCGATAGCGCCAGGAGGCGCTCGTTGAGCTCGCTTCGCCATGCGAGGCTGAGCGGCTCTTCAGGAAGGCTGCGCACCGACTCTGCCACAAAGCTCGTTCTCGAAAGGGCAGCGTCCAGGTCTGCCTCAACCTCATCCGAAAGGCCATTGCCATCGGACGTCAACATCAAATCTCGGAGTTCTCGGTCAGTCATTGATGATCACCTCCCCGCGGAGGTACGGTCCCAAGACGTTCTGCAAATGCGCCCTCGCCAAAAATAATCGGCTTTTCACGGTTCCAACAGGAATATCGAGAACTTTGGCGATGTCCTCATAGGCCATTTCCTCTCGATCGTGAAGCACGAGCACGGTCCTCAGTTTATCGCTCATCCCGGCAATTCCGGCCTCCACGATGGACTGCATCTCCTCGCTGAGGGCGACTTCCTGCGGGTCCCACCGGTCGTCTCGAATCTCCAGGGCCTCTGTCTCATCGCTGGCGGCGTCGATCCGCAATTCGGAAGGGGCACGGCTGCTTCTTCGCGCCCGATCGACGCAGAGATTGTGCGCGATGCGAAAGAGCCAGGTGCGGATCGAGGATCGGCCGTCGAATCTGCCGATGCTCTGAAACGCCCGAACGAACACTTCTTGAGCGATGTCCGCGGCCTCTTCGGCGTCGGGCACCATGCGCTTGATGAAGCCGTAGAGTCGGTTCTGGTAGGCGTCGACGATGCGCGAAAAGGCTTCGGCGTCTTGCCGTCGGCACCTTTCAAGCAGGGCAAGCTCGGCTGCGTGGTCGAGTTGCGAGCTTGGCATCAAACCCATTCTGAAGCACAGCTCCATCGTCGAAGGGATTGGACGTTCTTTGGGCCCAGGAGTTCACCGGAACCTGGAGTTGGTCCCATTCTGGGGCAGTACCTTGGTTTCTGCTGAGGGTTTCGAGGAGTTGAAGCGCGACCCATCCCTACGGGGGCACTTGAGGAATTGCAGCCTGAGCCCCTGCCAGCATTGCCTGATCCAAACCCGCATTTCCACGCGCTTTGAAAAGTCACCCTATCCGAACGCCAAATCCTGGCGCAAACTGATATCGTGGCTTGCTGATCCATGCAGGTCGTTTCTGTCTCACTTGGGCCCCAGCCCGGACCTCCAGGCGGGGCCCCTGTGTTCTCCGCCGTCGCTCAACTCGCATACGGCGAAGAGCCCTCACACGGTTTCCAGGGTGATCTCGTGGTTCGTGAACACGCAGATGTCCGCGGCCACCCTTAGCGCCTTGTCGGCGATCGTCTTGGCGTCAAGGTCCGTGTTCTCGATGAGGGCGCGCGCGGCAGCCAGGGCATAGGGGCCGCCCGAGCCGATTCCCGCAACGCCATCGTCGGGTTCGATGACGTTACCATCACCGCTCACGACCAGCAACTCGGTGGCATCGGCCACCAGCATCACCGCGTTTAGGTGGCGGAGGAGCTTGTCCGTACGCCACTCCTTGGCGAACTCGACCGCTGCCCTGCGCAGATTCCCGCCGAATGCCTCCAGCTTTGCCTCGAATTTGTCGCAGAGCGCCTGGGCATCGGCAACAGACCCCGCAAACCCGCACACGACCGAGCCGCTTCCAAGTCGCCGGACCTTCTTGGCCTTGGCCTTCATGATCGTGGCTTCGCCAAGCGTCACTTGGCCATCTGCAGCGATGGCCGATTGGCCGTTGCGGCGGACGCCGACGACGGTGGTGGATCGGATCATGGATTGAGTCTACTTGGACCTGGCGCCCGGCACACGCACCTTCTGACGATAGGGGCCCTCCACCAGCTTGTCGCCGATCCCCTTCCAGTTCTGCATCAAGCTCTTCATGCTGAAGTGCACTTGCCCTGTGACCCCCTTCACCGCTCGCGAGGCCTCAATCTGGCGCAGGATCTCGTCCACCGGCCAATTGGCCTGCTTCTCGCCGATCTGGCCCGTGAAGCTGCCCGGCCAAATGGCGACCTTCTTGGGGTTGTTGGCGGCCCACCATTCGAGCAGCTTCGGATAGCTCTGGGCTGGTGGGTCGATCCTCCAATAGAGCTGCGGCGTGAAGTAGTCGCACCAGCCCTCTTTGAGCCACTTCAAACAGTCCGCATAGAGCTCAGCATACTGGTCCAGCCCCGCCTTGATGCCCTCCGGCATGTTGGGGCGATAGATTCCAAACGGGCTTATCCCGAACTTGACCCTGGGTTTGTGCCTCTTGATCCCCTTATGGATCGCCTGGATGAAGTCGTCGACGTTTTTCCTGCGCCAGTCGTCCCGATTCAGCTTTCCGCCCCGGGCCTGATAGGCCTGAAACGAGGGATCATCTGGAAACGGAATGGTCTTGCCGTCGGCGTCCCGGATCGGATAGGGATAAAAGTAGTCGTCGATGTGGACTCCGTCCACGTCGTATCGCTTCACGACGTCGAGGATCACCGCGAGGGAACGCTCCTGAACCTTGGGCTCCCCCGGATCCAGCCACAGATACTGGCCATAGGTCTTGACTAGGGCCGGATCGGAATTGGCGAGGTGGCTTTTGTCGAGCGCGCCTTTCATCGCGGGATGCTTGGCGCGATACGGATTGAACCACGCGTGCAGTTCGAGCCCGCGCTTGTGAGCTTCGGTGACCGCGAGCTTCAGGGGGTCCCAATACGGACTCGGGGGCCTTCCCTGCTGCCCCGTCAGGAACTCCGACCAGGGCTCCAGTTTGGAATCATACAGCGCGTCGCAGGAGGTCCTGACCTGAAGGATGACGGCATTGAGGTTAAGGGCTTGGCACCGATCCAAGATGGCCATCAGCTCATGCTTCTGCTGATCGGTCGAAAGGTCCCGCCGGGTGGGCCAATCGATGTTGTCGACCGTCGCCACCCAAACGCCGCGAAACTCCTCGGCCGGTTCGCTTGGGGGGAGAGCTTCCGAAAGGGCGAGAAATCCAACCAGAGTTGCCAGCACAAGACTCTTATACTCGAAACGCCCCATCCAGCGGCGCAATCCCCTTGCCGTAAGGGTAGATTCAGGTCCGCTCATGGAACTGCCAAAGTCGTGGAGCGCCTCTTTCGAGTCGCTGGACCTCACGGTACGCCGTGTCTTGACCCCCGCCGGCCTCGTCGTCGACTCCATCGAGATCGATGCGCAGGACGCCTCCTACGACAGCAGCCGGCAGAAGCTGGCGCTCAATAAGCCCGCGGCCTTCAGGGGCGTCGTGCTCCAAGAAGACCTAGCCCAGTTCGTTCGGGACAAGACGCCCGAGGGCATCGAGATCGATTCCATCAGGCTGTTTCCTGGAAAGATCGTCGTCGAGGCGGCGGTCACGATGATCATTCGGGTGGGTGGAACCGCGGAATGCAGCCTTCAGATTGAGGGGGGAAAGCGACTGCTCGTGAGGGCCGACTCGGTGGACGTGATGGGCGGCAGCATGAGGAGCCTGGTCCAGAAGCAGCTTGATAGCATGAATCCGCTACTCGACGTCTCAGAGCTTCCATTCGATGTGGAGCTCGCGTCGGTGGAAATCGAGGCTGGCCGAATCGCTCTGGGTGGCACCCTCTCCCCATGAATACTGGATAAACTGGCCTCGGGCGAAGCCAATCGCCCGGAGGCAAGTCCATGGCACTCAAATCTGTCTTGCGTTCCTCGCTGTTTGCCGTTGTGGCGATCTCGTGGTCCGGTGCACTCGCACAAGGAGCTGGCGTTCGCGAACTCCTCAACCAGACCACCTACCCGGAGACACAGCTTCTATCCAAGCTGCCGGAGGGCTACAAGGCTTCGCGAATCAAGGTGCCCGGCTCCTCAAACGGTATGTTCGACGGCCCAACCGGCATGATGATGTTCCTGATGTCCGACGGCGACCGGACCTCATCCCAGTCTCAGCGACAGATGGGGCTTCTATCGCTGATCGACGTCTGCTGGACGAAGGGCGAGACGGCCATCGCCGCCGGCATCGAATACCTGGTCACCTATCGGTTCGATCCGAACCCCATCCAACTGGTGGCGCTAAGCGAATCGCCCGATCTGATGGGGGCCATCACCCTGAGTCTTTGCTTCATCCGATCGTCGGAGATCACCAGCATCACGCCCTTGGGCGACCTGGGCAAGGCGTTTCAAGGGGAAGGCGCGCCGCCGCTTGAGGGTGGGATGGCCACCGTCCCTGGTGAGCCCGGCCAGTTGGGTTCCAGACTTCAGGCTCAGCGCACCGCGACCCTAAGCAACGTCAAGCAGGCTGCCCTTGGAATGATCATGTATTGCGCGGACTACGACGACGTCTACCCGTGGGCGCAGAGCAGCAAATCGGCCTGGTCGGTGATCTATCCCTACGTCAAAAACCGTGACACCTTCAAGACTTTGAACCCCAATGGCGGCGAGCTTCGGTTTGCGGCGAACGTGGCAGGCGCAAGCGCGGTCGACCTGGAGGCTCCGGCCAGCGTCGTGATGATCTACGAGTCGATGGCCTGGCCCGACGGTTCGCGTGTGGTGGCCTACTGCGACGGGCACGCGCGCGTTATCTCTGCGGACGCCTGGAAGGAGGCAGAGAAGGAACTGAAGCGGGCCTATAAGCGCAAGGCGAAAAGGCCTCTGCCGGCGGATTACGATCCTTCGGGAATGTGGAAGTCGGGGGGCTAAGGGGCGTTCGAGGTGCGTGGTTCGTGGTCCGTGGACCGCGGTTCAAGGCTCGTGGTCAGGTGAACCACCTCGCCCCTCGAGGGAGAGGTCGGTAAGCGAAGCGCACCGGGTGAGGGGGCAGATGGTGGAGAGACGAAGATAGGGGGATACGGAGAAACGGTGAACACCCACTCACCCCCTCACCGACTCACCGACTCACCCCCTCCCTCACCTCTGGTACCCTTTCACTCGCCCTGGGCGAGTGGCGAAATTGGTAGACGCCCTGGATTTAGGTTCCAGTGTCCAAAAGACGTGGGGGTTCGAGTCCCCCCTCGCCCACCAAATTCGTAGCTCGGGCTGCCAGCCCGTGCGCTCCGGACGAAAGCCCATGCCGCCTCACCCCAACGCGCCTTCGCGTCGGGGTGGCAGCCAGCTAGGTGTGCGTACCTCTTTTCGTTCGTCCTAGGACTTCTGCTCATTCATTTCGCAGTTCGTCGAAACATGTGGTACATTGATTTCGATGGATTTCGAAATGACCGTTCGAGCTCTGAAAGCCTTGGCGGACCCGACCCGGCTCCATATCGTCCAGTTCCTTGCGGCGTGCTGCTGCTCGCAGGCTGACCTAGACGAAAGGGGGGACGTCTACTCCCCGACAGCCGGAGAGGTTTGCTGCCACATCACTGGCCTCGACAAGATCAACTCCACGATTTCCCATCATCTGCACGAGCTCAAAGAGGCGGGGCTCATCGTAATCGAGCGACACGGCAAAGCCATGCGCTGCCAATTGGTGCTCGGCCGGTTTGCCGAGCTCTCTGAAGCCGTTTCGGAGCTGGCAAGGGCCAACACAAGCTGCTGTATCAGCTGCGAAGTCCCCGTGCAGAAAGGAACCCCATCATGAACACAACGACCAAGCCACAAGAGAACTTATTGGATCGAAACGACGTTCGCGAGCTCGTTCGGAAGCGCTATGGCGAGGCGGCCCTGGCCGTTCTTCAAGGCAAGACGTCGAGCTGCTGCGGCTCCGAGGACGACGTTTGCTGCGGCGAGACGCGCACCTCCTCTAGGTCCGGCGCCTGCTGCTCCAACTCCGACGACCCCATCACTGAGAACCTCTACTCCGATGTCGAGGCCTCCGAAATCCCCGACGAAGCGCTCCTGGCCTCGCTGGGATGCGGCAACCCGACGGCACTGGCGGCCCTCGCCCCCGGCGAAACCGTCCTTGACCTGGGCAGCGGCGGCGGCATCGACGTGCTGCTCTCAGCCAAGCGCGTCGGACCCAACGGATTCGCCTACGGCCTCGACATGACCGACGAGATGCTCGCCCTCGCCGAGCAGAACAAGGTGAGGGCAGGCGCCGAGAATGTGGAGTTCCTCAAAGGCCACATCGAGGAGATACCTCTGCCCGACAACTCTGTAGACGTGATCATCAGCAACTGCGTGATCAACCTCTCGGCAGATAAGGACGCGGTGCTGCGCGAGGCATTCCGCGTGCTCAAGCCAGGTGGGCGATTCGCGGTTTCGGACATCGTCGTGGACGGTGCACTGCCCGAAACCGTGCGACGCGACATGGAGTCCTACGTCGGGTGCATCGCCGGCGCGCTTGAGAAGAGCGAGTATCTGGACAAGCTGAGTGGCGCCGGGTTTGTGGAAGCCTCGATCGAGCCGACGCGGCGCTATCGGTTCTCCGACTTTGAAGGCTCTTGGGCGCCAAAAGGCGTCGCCGCGCTTTCCGATGAGGAGAAGATGCGGATCGACGGCAAGATCTTCGGCGGGTTCATCCGCGCCACCAAGCCAGGAGCCTCCGCGTGAGCGATTCCAGAAAGCGTTTGGGCCTCCTCGACAGGTTCCTGACCCTCTGGATCTTTCTGGCGATGGGCGCCGGCCTGCTGATCGGCAGACTGGCGCCCGACGTCGCCCGATCGATCGAGGGCTCCTCGATCGGGACCACCAACGTGCCGCTGGCGATCGGGCTCATCCTGATGATGTATCCGCCGCTTGCGAAGGTCCGCTACGAGAAGCTCCGGGAGGTCTTCGCCAACCGCAAACTCCTAACGCTGTCGCTCGTGCAGAACTGGGTGATCGGCCCGGTGCTCATGTTCACGTTGGCGGTTCTGCTGCTCCCCGATAAGCCCGAGTACATGTCCGGGTTGATCCTAGTGGGGCTGGCACGCTGCATTGCGATGGTGCTTGTGTGGAACGACCTCGCCGACGGCGACCGCGAATACGCAGCCGGTCTCGTCGCGATGAACTCCATCTTCCAGATGGTCTTCTTCAGCGTCTATGCGTGGGTCTTTGTAACGGCGCTGCCGCCCATGCTCGGCTTAAGGGGAGCTGCCGTTCCGGTCAGCTTCTGGCAGATCGCGGGTTCGGTTTTGATCTACCTTGGCATTCCCTTCTTTGGCGGCATGGCGACGCGCTCGCTCGCCCTCAGAACCAAGGGGGAGGAGTGGTACGTCAGTCGGTTCTTGCCAAGGATCGGCCCGCTCGCGCTGCTTTCCCTTCTGGCGACCATCGTGGTGATGTTCAGCCTCAAGGGCAACATGATTCTCAGCATTCCCGCCGACGTGGGGCGGATCGCGCTTCCCCTTGCAGCCTATTTCGCCATCATGTTCTTCGTGAGTCTTGCCCTCGCTCGAAAGTTTGGTGCGGACTACCCAAGGTCCGCTACACTCGCCTTTACGGCAAGCGGCAACAACTTCGAGCTTGCAATAGCGGTCGCCGTCTCGGTTTTCGGGATTCACAGCGGCCAGGCGCTTGCGGCAGTCGTTGGCCCGCTCGTCGAGGTGCCTGCGCTCATCCTGCTGGTCAACGCCTCGCTCGCTCTGGGACGCAAGTGGTTTGGGTGGAGGCCCGGCGCTGTTGCCGAGGCTCAAGGAACACAATCATGACCGTTCTCTTTGTCTGCGTCCACAACTCGGGTCGTTCACAGATGGCGGAGGCACTATTACGCCACCTTGCTGCCCGGCGCGGAATCGCCGTCGTCTCGACTTCGGCGGGCACGATGGGCGCGGGCTCGCTGAACCCCGCAGCCGTGCAGGCGATGGAGGAGATCGGGATTCCGATGGAGGGGCAACATCCTAAGCAGCTGAACCAGACCCTTGCCGACTCCGCCGATCGGATCATCTCGATGGGTTGCGGAGTCGACGCCGACGCGTGCCCAGCGCGGTTCTTGGTGACGGAGGATTGGGGGCTGGACGACCCGGCGGGCCAGCCCATCGAGGCGGTCAAGGCCATACGGGATCAGATTCGGGAGCGGATGGAAAAGCTGCTGGACGAAATTCAGCAGAAAAACCCTGAGAGACCACTTTAGGTTTTGCCGCGCTGTGCCGAAAATTGCACCAAATGGCACCGAAGCCCAAGAACCCAGCCCCCGCGCAACCCACTGAGAAGACCTGGCCCAAGGTCGGCCTCGCAATGCCCACCGTGGACAACGCCGAGCAAGCTTGCCAGGCCATGGAGGCGTTCTTCAGGAGTTACCCAGGTGACGTCGTCTTTGCTGTGGTTGCGAATGGAACCGGAAAGCCGGATTTGAAGGCGCTCCGCGAGTTCGCGGGCAAGCATCCTGGGAAGGTCCTGCTCGACGAACGGACCGAGAACATCGGCTATGGGCAGGGGTGCAATGCGGGCCTTGGGGCACTTTGCGAGCGGGGCGACATCGAAGTCTACGGGGTCACCAACGACGATGTTCTGCCCGCAAGCACCTGCCTCACCGAGCTCGTCGGGGCGCTTCAGGAATTGGACGAGATGGGCCTGCGGCCCGGGCTGGTCGCGCCCGTCACCAACAACATCAGCGGCGGCCAGCAGCGCCACATCGGCGATTACTCCAGCCCGGAACAGATGGAAGCCCGGGCGACGGAGTGGTTTGCCAAGCATCACGAGGCCGCAACCCAAGCGATTCAGCTCAGAGGGCTTTTCTTGCTCATCCACCCAGAGCTTCTGGGGATTGTCGGGGGGTTCGACCCGCGCTTTGGGGTCGGCAACTTCGAGGACGACGATTTCAACCTGCGCGCCCGGCTGGCCGGCTTTTCGCTCTGGATCGCCGAAGGCGCGTTCCTTCACCACCACGGCTCCACCACCTTCAGGAAGCTCAACATCGACTACAAGGCCAACATCGAGCGCAACGCCGAGGCGTTCCTTCGAAAGTGGCGTTTGAACAAGCTCGATGAGTGGCCCGGGATGCTCACGGCGCCGGACGGCGTCGAGCTCTATTGCCCGCTCAGCGGCGAAGCATCGGATTCGACCTTTAGGATTCGGCTGAACGGCGAATGGATCGACCTGATCGAGCAGGCCTCGGACGTTGAGTTCGCGGGATGGGTGGCGAGCAAGCTCTCCCAACAGCCACGCACCGCTAGCAAGGTGGTCGCAACGATCGTCCGGGAGCTGGAGGCGGCTGCGTGAACGGCGGAAGGTGAGCGGTCGACGATGGGCGGTTGACAGTTGACGGTGAGCGGTGGGAGGGGACCGGCAGCATGCGCCTCATCCAAGCATTCAGCCCGTGCTACAGGTTCAATAGCCCAATGCCCTGAAGCTCCAATGCCCTAATGCCTCAATGCCTGCCCACCCGAACACCTGAAAACCTCACCAACCACCAACCAGCCAGCCAGCCACCAACCACCCCCCCTCCCCCCGACGGGTATCCTCATCACCGCTCTATGAAAGTGGTTGTTTTCGGCTGTGGAAGAACGGGCTCGAACCTTGCCCTCTCCCTCAGCAATCAGGGCCACGACGTTACCGTCGTGGAACAAAACTCCTCCGCGATTGCCAGGCTCGGCACCCAGCATCGCTGTGAGGTCGTTATCGGCAGCGGGCTGGACTACGACGTCCTTGAACGCGCAGGGATCGCCAATGCCGATGTGTTTTTCGCGCTCACCAGGGGAGACAACACAAACATCATGGCGGCGCAGATCGCAAAGCTCCGCTACAACTGCCCCAAGGTCTGCGTCAAGGTCGCCGATCCCCTGCGCGCCGACGCCTATCGCAAGCTCGGCTACTTCTGCGTGAACCCAAGCTCGCTCTCCGCGGGTCTGATGCTGGATTGGCTCCTGGACAACCCGTATCAGACGATCGACACCTACAACCGACTACCGAAGGAGCTCGAGGTTTAGGCCATGTATGTGATTCTTGTTGGGGGCGGCAACGTGGGGCTCCAGTTGGCCAAGCGGCTGAACGCCGCGGGCAACGAAGTGCTCCTGATCGAAAAGGACAGCCAGCAATCGGAGCGGCTTCGCCACATCCTCGGGGATGAGAACGTCATGGTCGGCGACGGCTGTGAAATGGCCACCCAGAAGGTGTCCGGCTTTGGGAGGGCCGATGTCGTGGTGGCGGTGACCGGCGAAGACGAGGACAACATGGTCGTCTGCCAGATGGCCAAGTCGGTATGGAACGTGGAGCGGGTGCTCGCGCGCGTGAACGACCCGGACCACGAAGAGCTGTTCCGGAAGACCGGTATCGACGAGACCGTCAGCGCGACCAGCATCATCTACAGCCTTCTTGAGCAGCAAATCTCACCCGACACCCTGTTGCCGGTCGGTGCGTTGGCTCGCGGAAACTATGAGATCGTCGAGATCGAGCTCAGCTCGCGCTCGCCGGTCGCAGGCAAGTCGCTGCGGGAACTGGAGCTGCCGCCCAAGACCAATGTGATCTGGGTGCTGCGAGGGGAGCAGGGCCACGGAGTCACCGGCGACACTCGGTTTGAGGCCGGGGACATGGTGGTGGCGCTCGTGCCGAGAGAGCACGCCGAGTCCTTGCGAATGCTGATGGCGCCGATCCGGCACTGAGGCTTGGAGCGTTTCGGGCGCCGTTTGGGCCGCCTGCAACGTATGTGCTACGGTGCATCGATGACAAAACTTCTGGCTCTCATTCTGATGTTTGCCTCTCTTCCCTTTGCCGTCGCGCAATCCGGTCCCCACGCAGAAGCCCTTAAGAAGCTGAACTTCCTGGTCGGCAAATGGACCTCGACCGAAACCGCCAAGCGCCCAGGGGCCCCGGACGTGGAATTCACCCTTCACGGCGTGAACGAATGGGCTGTGGGAGGCACGATGCTCCAGATCATCGAGAGCTTTGAGATTCCTGGCGCGGGAACGCGGCACAACCACATCCTGATGGGCTACGACGCCCGCGAGAAGAAATACACCACTTACTGGTTCACGAACGGTTCTGGGAGGCCGATCGTGTTCTCAGGGGACTTTGAGGGCTCGAATCTGGTGCTCACCCAGTCGGAAACCGCCTCCAATGCCCAGGTGCTTCGGATCGTGTACCGCCCAAAGAACGAGAAGGAAATCGACGCGGAACTCCAGGTCAAGGTCGGCGACAAGTTCGAGCCTCGCACCGTGGCAAAGTACGTGAAGGATTGACAGATAGAGGGACCAAGGGACAAAGGGACTGAGAGACAAAGGGACAGAGGGACAGAGGGACAAAGGCTGCGATCACCCTTAGCTCATCTCCATTCGCCCATCGCACTTCGCGCTTCGCCTTCCTCAGTTTCTCCTAGGGCAGACACTCAGTCTGCCTTGTCCCCTCGGCCATCAGGCGACGGAGGCCCCCCAAAAAGCGGGGAGGCAGGAGCCTCTTCAGGATCCTGCCTCTTTCAGCCCTGCCTGCGGACTTTCGGCCTCGAAAAGATGTATCGAGGGATGTTTTCTATGATTGCTTTGCGTTGCGCAGTATTCAGCCAGTTTCCGCAGTGCCGATTCCGTGGTGGGGTCGATCCCGTGCGGGCTCATGAGACACATGACCAGCAACGAGTACGCCTCCTCCTCGGTGAGCTGCAACCCCGCCTGCGTTGATTCAGGCATGGCCACCTCCGAGGTACCGCTGACTCTTGATTAGACGGGAATCGTCCGAAAAAGTTCCTTAGGGGATTTCCGCTTTCGCAGCAATTCCCGGGAACCCGGCGATGTTACCAAAGGTTGGGGTGAAGGTGCTTGGCCACCCACACCCAGACGATGGCGCCGCCACAACCGCAAGGCCCTCCACAAACCGCACATGAGCAACTCACCCAGCCCCAAAAACGCCCCCCGGTATACTCCCGAAGTGCCGACCGGCGAATATCTGCAATATGGCGGGCAAGCCATCATCGAAGGGGTCATGATGCGCTCCCCGCGCCATGTGGCCGTCGCGGTCATGGCGCCTGACGGCGAGATCATCCTCCAGTGCGAGCCGATCGAAAAGACCTGGATCGGACGTCAGAAATGGCTCTTCAAGCCGTTTCTGAGGGGCACCTGGGCCCTTCTCGACGCGATGACCCTTGGCGTCCGGGCGATGAAATTCGCTTCCAAGGTCCTCCTCGACCCCAAGTACGAGGAGTACAACAACCCGAAGGCTGCGGCTGAAAAAGCCAAGGCCGCGGCGGCCGCGGAGTCCTTGCCGGCGGAAGCCGTCATAGCCACGGGTACGGGTACCGAAGCCGCCGCAGGCTCAGCTCCAGCGCCTCAAGACCACCAAGTTGCCAAGGCCAACGACAAGATCCAGGGCACGATCGTCGGCGTGACCATTCTGGTCAGTCTGGTCTTCGCTTTTGGGCTATTCCATTACTTGCCGAATCTGATCGCTGCCTCCATGAAGGGCCGGGGCGTCTCCAACCCGATCCACATCAACCTGGTCACGGAGGCCGTCAAGTTCACTTTCTTCTTTGGCTATGTGATCCTAATCTCCCAGCTACCGGACATCAAGCGTGTCTTTCAGTTCCACGGCGCGGAGCACAAGGCGATCAACACCCTTGAGGCCGAGCAAGAACTGACCATCGAGAACTGCAAGCTACAGA
The DNA here is from genome assembly GCA_016223145.1 of Armatimonadota bacterium. Classification (NCBI taxonomy): domain Bacteria; kingdom Bacillati; phylum Armatimonadota; species Armatimonadota bacterium. Next base: position 126,736 of record JACRPN010000004.1, read on the forward strand.
CACGGCTTCACCCGCGATGCGGCACCAGCTTCATGGTGATCGTGCTGATCGTCGGGGCGATCATCTTCACCTTTATGCCAAAGCCCGAGATTGCTGGGAGTCTGGTGCTCACCTCAATAGCCCGCGTTCTGGTCGAGATTCCCGTGTTGCCGATCATTGCGGGAATCAGCTACGAAATCATCCGCTTTGCGGGCCGGATGCGCAACAGCACCTTGGTGATGGCGCTCTTGAGGCCCGGGCTCTGGACGCAGCTCATCACCACGCGCGAGCCGGATGAATCGCAAATTCAGGTGGCGCTGGCCTCGTTGAAGGCCGTCGTGGAAGCCGAGCAGGCGTTGAAGGCGCAAGCCGAAACACCCGCGACCGAGATGGCGTTTGAGGCTGCGGCAGCGAGCTGAGGAAGACCTAAGGGGTTGAGGTCGGGACGGGTAATGGCCTCTCCACCCCCACCTTCTTCGCCGTTCTCACCACTCCCACAACCCTCACCATTTCCTCATCCCAACGTCCCTTCACCTCGCTAGCGCGCTGCCCCCATCCGGCCGAGGAGCGCGTGGTCGGTCCAGTCGAGGGAAATGGGAGAGACCGCGACGAAGCCGTTGGTCACGGCGTGAACATCGGTGCCGGGCTGCTCCACGTCCATGACCACTGCGCCGCCCTGCCAGTAGTAGGGCCGGCCCCAGGGGTCGAGGCGCCGTTCCACGCGGTCCTGGTAGACCCTCTGCCCCATACCCACGATCTTGTGTCCTTGAAGCTCGGGATAGGCGATCGCCGGAACGTTGATGTTCAGGAACGTCAGTGGATTGCGGGGCAGACCGAGCAGCATCTCAAGGTTTTCGCTGAACCATCGGGTCCCCGTCTCGAAGTGGTAGGGGGCGTCGAGCACGAAGATCGCCATGCTGAGCGAGATCGAGAAAATCCCGTTGATCGTGCCCTCCATCGCACCGGCGACGGTGCCCGAGTAGGTGACGTCGAACCCAAGATTGGGACCGTTGTTGATGCCGCTGAGCACCAGGTCGCAACCATCCGGGTAGGCAATGGTCAGGCCGACGTTCACGCAGTCCACGGGCATCCCGTTGACCTCATAGGCCTCGAAGTCCTCAATACTGGCCTTCTTGACGCGCAGGGGCTCGCGAAGGGTCATGCCGTGGGCACAGGCGCTCCGCTCGCGATCGGGAGCGACCAGTTTCACCTCTCCGAACTGCCTGGCGGCGTGGGCGAAATGAAGCAATCCGTCGGCCCGGATGCCGTCGTCGTTGGTGATGAGAATCCGCATAAGTGTCGCCCGTGGAGGTTCAGAGCTTACCGGCTCGGCGCCCAATGGAACCGGCGCCGGGCGTTGGAGGTTTAATCTGCTCGTGCTGGCCTATCTGCGAACCGTCGTGCCCGGATTGGTTCTGTGGGGGCTGCTCTGGAAAGTCGACGGGCGCCCCTATTCGGCGCTTCCTTGGCTGATGGGGGCTGGGCTGATCGTGTGGATGGGGGTGCTCCAGACCCTTCGCAGCATGCGGTACGGCTTTCTCGCAGGACTCTCACAGGCCTCCGGAATCTGGGCGCTCTGGAAGGTCACAGACTCCGCCACAGGGCCGGCCCTTACCGGGAGCTCGCTTTCGCACAAGGTCCTTCCTCTGGCTGCGGCCGCATTCGTCGTCTCCGTCCTCCTTCTCCTTCGCGCTTGGCCGAGCAAGGAAAAGAAGGTGCTCTACTGGCTGCTTTTCGTGCTGGCGGCGATGCTGATCATCGGCATGCTGAGCGGCTCTACGGGCGCCGGGGGTTCGGTCGTGCGTTGGCTCATCGACACCTTTCATTGGGATTGGCCCACGGCGAAGAAGGTGGTCTTCATCGGGCGGAAGTGCGTCCATTTCATCTTTTACGGGCTCGCGGCATACGGCGGATTCTGGTCCGCCTGGCACGCGAAGATGGGGCGAGAGACCTGTGCGGCCTTCGGTCTGGGAACGGCGCTTTTCCTGGGAGCCTTCGACGAATCGAGGCAGTTCCTGGCGATCGGGCGCACCGGCTCGGCCTGGGACGTTGGAATCGACATGTGCGGCGCGGCATTCTTCTCGTGGATCGCCTTTCTCATCGCAAAGAGAGCCGAAAGCAACCGAACGGCCTCGGCGACGTAAGCTAATATGGACGCAAGTCCGAGGTCGAACCATGCCGCTCTTGCCCGCTATTCTTCTCTTGATCGCCGCGCCCTCCAACGCCGAAGGCCGAATAGGCCAAGGCACTGTGCTCAGCGATCCCAAGCTCGACGTCAAGGTCAGCGTTGAATTGAACGCCGCTGGTGCCAAGACGGCGATTCTGCGTCTCAGCGAAAGCGCTGGCGTGAGCCTGGAAGTCTCGAACCAGATGCTGAGTCCGGTATTGGCGATCCGGACTAAGGAGACGGCCCTGCGCGACGTAATGTCGCGAATCGCCCAGGTCACGAGCGGCGAGTGGCAAAAGAACGACGACAAGTTCACTCTCTATCCCAATGGCGCGAAACAGCGCCGCGAGGCCCTTGAAGAACGCGCGCAGCGGCTGCAGGAGATTCGGGAGGGCGTGAAGGGCCTGGTCCAGCAGTACAACCCGCAGCCAGGCAACGCCGGCAAGGGGGGTCAGAGCGACGAGGACGTCGAGGTGATGGCCCAGACCATGAGCTTCGGGATGATGGGCGGCTCGGCGAACGTGGGCAAGGCGATCAGCCGCATCCTGCCCGTCATCGACCTCTCGCTGTTGGCGGGCCTGGAGCAGGGCGATCGGATCGTCTTTTCGACCGCGCCGACATTCATGCAAAGGCCGCTCCCCAACAACTTGGGGCCCGTCTTTGCCGAACTGATCGCCGAGCACAACAAGAGCGCCGCAGCGAGGGCCAACGAGGAGAAAGAAGCCGAGACGGCCGAAGAGAAGCAGCTTCGAGAGTTCTACGAATCGCTCTTTGGAGGGGACAAATCGGACAAGCCGATTACCGAGCGGCCCGCCAAAGCGCTTCTCGTCGCCAGCCGGGAATCGTTGGGATTCGGGCTGAACGTGGAGCTTCGGCTCTATGGCGAGGGTGGCAAGGTCGTGCTCAGCGGGACGACGGTGCTTTCCCTCTCGGATGGCGGCTACATGGCCGACGCGATGGAGTTCGCCCGAAATCAGGTGGGAGGCCAGCAGGGCGATGCGCCCAAGAAGCCGGTGGTCCCCGGCGAAGACAAGCCGATCCAGCTCAGCCAGGAGACCATGGATCTTCGGAAGGCATTCGGAAGCCTGACCTCGGGTGGAGCCGAATCCGAGCGGAAGATTCCAGATTCTCTCTTGGAGAAGTTCGCACGGCCCGACGTGGTAGAGCCGCTTTCGCTCGGACCTGGTGAGGCCATCATGGCGGCTGCCAAGGCCAAAGGCTGGAATTTGGTCGCGAACCTGCCCGACGACCTGATGTCTATGTACGACATGATGCAGGAGGGTCCGACCACCGCGAACGGCGTCCTCGGCGAACTGATGGAGGGCTCGACGAAAGCGGAGTTCAAGGATGGGTGGGCCACCGTCTGGCCTGACAACCCTGAGAAGGCGCGGCGAGAGCGCCAAGACCGCGTGGCACTGGCGCGGCTGATCGCCGCGGCGAGATCCAAGGGGGCGGCCACCCTGGACGACCTGGCGGCGTACGCCATGACGTCTCGGCCGCCGATGGATGAGCCGATCTCCATGGTGTACGTGATGCTCTTTGCCTCCAACGCCATGCAGAACGGGATGATGGGCATGCTCGACTGGAACATGCTGCGCCTCTACGGCACGCTCGGGCTCACGCAAAAGCAGACGCTCGCTAGCGGGAATGTCCTCACTTTCGGCCAGTTCATTCCAACCCAAAAGACCCACTTGGCCAAGCTCTCCTTTGGCGCGGAGGCGCGACTGGAGGTTGAGGGTCAAAGCAAGCAGAACAAGCTCCCAGGAATCCTGGCGCTCGCCTCCGCGTTCTTGCCTCGTCAGACCGGGGACTACCGCGAGGAGCCCACCGAGGCCATGCCGAGCGGGCTGCCCAACGGCGGCCTTGTTACGGCAACGATCTCGGACGACATCGTGGGCAAACCGGTGGGTGGCGGGGTGATGGGCCAGATGATCGCGGTGCTGGGCGCTGACGAGCTGGCGATGTTCGAATGGATGAAGAGCGACCCGATGTTCGCCCAGGCCGGCGAAATGATGCCCAAGCTGGATGGTCTGAGGCTCGGGACGCGAAAGACCTACACATTCAAGTTCACGGTCGCGCCGGGGGTGACCTTCACCAAGGTTCTGAACGACGACTTCGTGGACAAGAACGCCCCGGTGACCAAAATGGACAACCTGCCGGAAGCCCTAAAGGCGAAAATCGCCGAGAAGGTGGCGGAGTTCAAGAAGAACCCGCTTCCGTTCGGTTTGGGTGGTCGGGAAGTGATCCCGCCGAAGGGCTAGCCCAGGAAATACTCTTCCAGCCGCTTGCAGCTGGCTTTGCTGGGGTCTTGATAGACGTCCAGCGCGGTGGCGAGCGCCTTCGCCGTGTCAATGTTCGTGATGCAGGCGATGCCGGTCTCGATGCAGGCCCTGCGGATCTGCGCGGCTTCGCGTTCCGCCTTCGCGTCGGTGCCGGGCGTGTTGATCATCAGGCTCACTTCGCCGCCCAAAATGTGGGTCAAGAGGTTGGGTTCGCCTTCGCTGATCTTCATCATCCACCGGCTTTCGATGCCGGCTTCCTTCAGGGCGTCATGGGTTCCGCCCGTCGCCGCGATGCTGTAGCCGCAGGCTTTCAGCCTGCGCGCGATCTCGACGGCGTCGGCCTTGTCGGGGTCCTGCACCGTCAGGAGCACGTGCCCCTTGCCCTTGAACGTGATCCCTGCCGCGATGAGCGCCTTGTAGAGCGCGCCTTCGAAGGTGTTGTCGAGGCCAAGGATCTCGCCGGTGGACTTCATTTCGGGCCCAAGGCTCGGCTCGACCTTGGTCAACTTCTGGAAGGAGAAGACCGGCGCTTTGACCGCGTAGAGTACGGGGGTGGGAATCAGGGACAAAGGGACCGAAGGACGAAACGACACGGCCTGATAGAACTCGGACTCAGGCAATATGCGGCCCTTGGCTTTGGGCCGGGTTGAGGCTCTCGGGTCCGAAGTCCCTACGTTCCTTCGTCCCTCCGTCCCGTGTTGCTCAGGCAAGGATCCTGCGACTACGGTCTCGACCTGTCCCTCCGTCCCGCTGTCCCTCCGTCCCTTCTCCAAAACCCATAGCCCGCTGGAATAGCCCAAGTCTTTGAGCCTTTCTCCCATCATACAGCGAGTCGCGATGTCCACCATCGGAATGCCGGTGACTTTGGAGATGTAGGGAATTGTGCGCGAGCCCCTTGGGTTGACCTCGAGCACATAGGCGGTCTCATCCACGATCACGAACTGGATATTCATCAGTCCCTTGACCTGGAGCGACCGCGCGATCTTGCAGGCGAACACCACCATCTGCGCTTGGACGTGCTCGCTGAGCGTAATCGCCGGATACACGGCCATCGAGTCGCCGCTGTGCACGCCCGCGCGCTCGATGTGCTCCATGATGCCCGGCACCAGCGTGTCCTCCCCGTCCGAGATGACGTCCACTTCGGCCTCGGCGCCCATGAAGTACTTGTCAACCAGGACCGGTTGGCCGGGGTTGGCGGCCTCCGCTTCCCCATAAAACTCCTCTAGCTGGTCCTCGCTCCAGACGATTTCCATGGCCCGCCCGCCGAGGACGAAGCTGGGGCGCACCAGAACCGGATAGCCCACTTCCTCAGCCACTTCGCGCGCGGCTTGGAGCGACCGAACGGCTCGTCCCGGGGGCTTGGGAATCTCGAGCTCGCTCAAGAGCTTCTCGAAGAGGTCTCGGTCCTCCGCGGCGGCGATCGAGGTTGGGGAGGTGCCGAGCACCTTGATGCCGGAATCGCGTAGGCCCTGGGCGAGGTTGATGGCGGTCTGTCCCCCGAACTGAACCACCGCGCCCATGAAGCTAGATTGATGCCCGATCACGTCGAGGACGTCTTCCAGGGTCACCGGCTCGAAGTACAGGCCGTCGGACGTGTCGAAGTCGGTGGAAACCGTCTCGGGATTGTTGTTGATGAGCACTGCTCGGTAGCCCATCTGCTCCAGAGCCCAGACGCAGTGCACGCACGAATAGTCGAACTCGATGCCTTGGCCGATTCTAATCGGGCCGGAACCAAGAACGAGAACGGTGGACTGCATTCAAGTGCAGATTGTGGCTGAGTCAGGGCAATTGCCGCCAGAGGCACGGGCAAACCAACAAAAACGGCCCCGGCACGAAGGCCGGGACCTTATAGAAGAGCAAGCGGACAGTAAGCCTTACTTGGCCACCGCGTCGATCGCGGCTCGGAGCTGTGCCAGCCCTTCTTTGTCGGGGGTGAGGTTCACAAAGGTCTTGCTGATCTTGCGATCCTTGTAGACCATCACGGTGTTCTTAACCTCTTTGTCGAGGTTGATCTTGTAACCGCTTACGCCCTGGTCTTTGGTTGAGAGATGCGTGATCGCCACGTTCTTGAGCTTGGTGGCCTTGCCGACCTTTTCCGCGCCCTCCACGCAGTTGCCGCACATGGTGAGCATCACAACGAAGCCCTTCATGTCCTTGTCTTTATGGGCGACAATGGCTGAATCGATCGCTGCAGCGAACTTCTCGGCGTCGCCCTGGGACTGCGGGCTGAGCCAAACCTGGACGGCCGGCCGCGCCCCATACTTGCACACTGGGCAGGTGTCGGTGCCGGCATCTGGGCCGCTTACGTGGCGGGGGTCGAAGGCCGGAGCGAACTCGCCTGGCTGAAGGCCGGACTTTGGTCCGCCGTTGATGGCCCCGGTGAGGGCGAACACGGCGACGGAAAGGGTCACGATTCCAACGATTGCTGCTTTGCGCATCAGATTCCTCCCAGCGTTACCTCGGCGCGTTACCTCTGCGCCTGATGCAATTCTATACGCTCTTGTAGACTTTGGATGTTACGCCCTCCGCAAAAAACTCACTTGATTCGTTCGAACTTGAACCCCCGGACCTCGATGTGCGATCCCGACTTCTTGAGGAAGAACGTGAACTGGCCGGCCTCTGTGGAGAGTGTTGCCGAAGCGCCGCTTGGATCGGCTTGCTCGGCAATTCCGAAGGCCATGAGGGGCTCTCGTCCATAGTCCCTTACAAATGCCCGCTGCTCGTTCGTTCCTGGTCTTGCCTTCATGGCGGCAGCCATCCATGCATCTGCAGCCCGAAGGTAGGGCATGGATAGGGAAACCGAGAGTCGCTTCAGCCCTTGCATGGAAACGGCGTAGACCTCGGTGCGCTCGAACACCTTGTCCGAGCTACCGACGATGACCGCTTGGGGGCTGTCAAGGGACTTGAGCGTCAGTCTGTCGCCTTGGATTTCAAAAGGTGAAGGCGCCTCCTCCTCTTCCAGCAGCCACTCACCCATCACATCACCTGTGACATGCGCTCTGCCTGGGCCCAAAGCGATGGACATGGCACGCGTCCCGAAACGCATTCCGGCGTCCTGAACGCTTGTGCAGTTCATCACCATCGCGCCACAGTCCGCGAAGTAAGGATGAGCCTCGAAGCCGAAGAGCCAGCTCAACCGCTGCGGCATCGCGATGGCCTTTCCATCACGCCAAACAAACACCCTTGAGACCGCGCCCATCGTGACGGACACCGCTTTCAAACCTTCGCGGTCGGCGAGGTTGACATCCATGACGCGGTAGTCGGTTGCGAGATAGCTCTCGTTGCCCGTGGCTTTCAGGAAAGGCAGCAAGAACTCCCCGATCGCGAACTCGTCGGCTGATTGCGCCATGAGTTTCGCCTTAGCCTCGTGAGCCAGGATCGCCATACACCGCTGGATCGCAGGGTCCGGCTTTTCCGAGGGGTAATTGCTCTTTCGCCCTGCGAAGGCAAGTTTGAACTTGCTCACGGTGCCAGGGCCGGGAGTCTGGCCGTGGGCGGGGCTGATGGCGAGGAGAAGGATGGAAGTCAGGATAGGGTTCATTGGAGGGTTCTCATCGGAAACGGACGTGCAAGAGTCGTGAGCGTCGCACAAAGTGCTGGGACCTTGCGTTGTTGCGGGGCCTATAGGACGGCCGGCCGGCCATCGTCCTCTTGCTCGAAGGTGCCGTAATAGTAGGGTGTGGCGGACTCGAATTCTGCGCTGCACGTGTCCACCATCTTGAACACCGGCATGACCTTGAGACGCTGCACTTCGGTCCGCACGAACCGCGCAAAGTCGTCCTCTTCGCCATCCGCGGCCATCAAGCTGAGGATGGTCGGCGAGGAGAAACCGGTCTCGAAGGCCTCAAAAATCAGGTTCGAGAGGGCGATCCCTTCCCTGCCCTGAGCCTCGCGCGCCTTTCCCGCTGAGCTTAGTCGGGCTTCTAGGTTCACCAGGCCTTGGAGCTTGGTGAGGAACCACTTGTCGATGCGGCTGATGCGGTTGATTTCGTCCACAGACCAGCCTCGGCGCAGGCCCTCGCACACGGCCCAAAGCCGTTCGTCGGTGGGGATGCGGATGGCAGCGTTCAGCGCCTCGTCGTCAATGTGCATGAAGCCGGCATGCCGCAGGTCTTTCTGCCTCACTTCCAGACCCCGGATGGCTTTCAGCAGCGCCGCCTCGAAGCTCCGGTCGATCGCCATGACCTCGCCCGTGGCTTTCATCTGAGTGAAGAGAGTGCGATCCCCAGAACGGAATTTGTCGAACGGCCAGCGGGGAATTTTGACGACGCAATAGTCGAGCGCGGGTTCAAAGCAGGCCTTCGTGGTCTTTGTCACCTGGTTTTCAATCTCGTCCAGCGTCTTGCCGATTGCGATCTTGGCTGCGACCCGGGCAATCGGATACCCCGTGGCTTTCGAAGCGAGCGCCGAGGAGCGCGATACGCGCGGGTTGACCTCGATCACGTAGTAGTCGAAACTCTCCGGGTTCACCGCAAGCTGAACGTTGCAGCCTCCTTCGATCCCAAGCGCCCGAATGATCTTCAGGGAGGCCGTGCGGAGCATGTGGTATTCGAGATCGCTCAGAGTCTGGCTCGGGGCGATCACGATGCTGTCCCCCGTGTGAACCCCCATGGGGTCGAAGTTCTCCATGTTGCAGACGGTGATGCAGTTGCCCGCGCCATCACGCATCACCTCGTACTCAATCTCCTTCCACCCTAGGAGTGAGCGCTCGATCATCACTTGGCTGCGCATCGAGAGGGCCAGGCCCTTGCGGCCGATCTCCCATAGCTCGTCGGGGTTGTGGGCGATTCCGCCGCCGGTGCCTCCAAGCGTATAGGCCGGCCTGACGATGCGCGGGTAAGGGAAGTCGATCAGGCGTCCGCTGTCGTCTGGGACCTTCGTATCAAGGATGGCCTTGAGCTGTTCGGGCGATTCGATGATGAAGCTCTCGGGCACCGGCTCGCGAATCTCCCGCATGAGCTTTCGAAACTCCTCGCGGTCCTCGGCCTTGCGGATGGCGGAAAGCGGCGTGCCCAATAGCTTGACTCCGTACTTTTCGAGGATTCCAAGCTCCGCGATCTTGGTCGCAAGGTTAAGTCCCGTCTGTCCGCCCAAGGTAGGAAGCAGAGCGTCGGGACGCTCCCGGGCGATCACGCGCTCGCAGAACTCAGGCGTAAGCGGTTCGATGTAAAGCGCATCCGCCATTTCCGGGTCGGTCATGATCGTCGCGGGGTTGCTGTTGATCAGAACGACTTCGCAGCCCTCTTCCTTGAGCGATCGACAGGCTTGTGCGCCGGCATAGTCGAACTCGGCAGCCTGGCCGATGACGATAGGGCCAGAACCGATCACGAGGACTTTCATGCCGGGAGAGGAGTGTACCGAACGGAGTTCAATCCATGTGTGACCGGCAAAAATGCCAGAAGTCGCGCCAATCCCCAGTTCAAAATGCCAGGTTTTGACCTCAGCGGCGGCATTTGGGCTGAAATAGCACAGACCTTGTCATACAATGATCACAGCCCTAACTGGCTTGGCAGTTCGGGCGGTGCCAATAGGCACCAATCTACTTGTTTGTTTCGGAGGAATATGATGAGAAGGTCTATGATGGCCGGCGCGTTTGCCGCGCTTGGTCTTGGAATGGTTGGGGCTGCTTTTGCCAGCACCACGATCAACTTCAGTGAAGTCGGCTTGACCCCCGGTTGGGGACCCGACCCGTGGTTCGCCGGTAGCCCGAAAGGAACGAATCTGACGAACCAGTTCATTAGCGCAGGCGCACTGTTTGAAGTGTCGAATGGCGCGGCGTATGTCACGAACTCCAGTTTCTGCACGGGCACCAGCGCTCTGGGCTGGGGCGAGTTTCTAGCGGTGAACACGACTCCCCCGTACGTTGGCGCCGGCGCGATTCTTAGGCTCACGTTCTGGAATCCCACGAACTCGAGCGAAGCGGCAGTGGTCAATGGTGGAGACATCAACTTCAGCATCAGCGATCAGAACAGCGTGCCGACCGACCGAGTGATCGTGAGATCGTACGACCAGTACAACAACCTGATCGAGACGGTTGCGCTGCACAGCTACGTGGACGTGCTCGGTTTCACCAGCGGCAGCGTTCATCGAGTGGACTTCTACGACAGCGGTTCGGACGGCTTCGTGATCGACGATCTGAGCTTCGGCAACGTGGGAGTTGCTCCCGAGCCCGGCACCTTGGCCGTCATCGGCCTTGGCGCTGCCGCCCTGCTGCGAAAACGACGACGCTAACAGCTTCATCAGCAAGACCAAGCACGGCGCCGCGCAAATTCCGGTGAGGTTGTGCCTGGGGGAGATCCTCTGCGAGAGATTCATCGCGGAGGCTCCCCCGCGCCGTTTTTTTGGCTCCTGGCTCCCGGGGCCTCGAGCCTAAGCCTTGAACTGCTTGACCCGTTCGACGAACTCGTCGAAATAGGGCCTGGAATCCCAGGGCCCTGGCGCCGCCTCAGGATGGTACTGGATGCTCGATGCCCATGCCTCCGGGACTTCGATGCCCTCGACGGTTCCGTCATTGAGGTTGACCTGGGTCACCCTGCCCCCGCTGCCTGAGAGCGAGTCGGGATCGACGGCATAGCCGTGGTTCTGCGAGGTGATCGTCACAACCCGGGTCTTCAGGTCCTGAACCGGGTGGTTCGAGCCTCGATGGCCGAACTTGAGCTTGAACGTCTTCCCACCGATAGCTTGGCAAAGCAATTGATTGCCGAGACAGATGCCGAACATCGGTCTTTTGCCCAGAAGGTCTCGTACGGTCTCCACAACTCCGCCCAGCCGTGCTGGGTCGCCCGGGCCCGGCGAAAGCACGACGCCGTCTGGCTCCCAGGCCAGGACCTCCTCTGCGGACACTGTCGCCGGAAGCACAATCGGACGGCACCCTGCCCTCCAGAACCGCCTGAGGATGTTGAACTTCAGCCCGCAATCGATGACCACGAGCCGAATGCGGCTCTCGTCGTCCTGGGCTTCCACCGATTCCTTGCCGGAAGCGCCCCACTTGTAGGGGGCCTTGGTGCTCACTTTGTAGACGAAGTCGGTGTCGTCGTAAGCCTGTGTCTCCCGAAGGCGCTGGATTGCCAGAGCCGGTGGGCCGTTGGTGATGCAACCCATCGAGACTCCGCCCGAGCGAATTCGTTTGGTGACGGCGCGCGTGTCGATGCCTTGAATCCCCACCAGCCCCCGCTCGATCATGATCTGGTTGGGCGATTTCGTGGAGCGCCAGTTGCTGGGCGAATCGCAGGCCTCTTTGACAATGAAACCCGTTGGCTGGACCCTATCGGATTCGAAATCGTCCTCATTGATCCCGTAGTTGCCGATCAAAGGATAGGTGAGCATCACCATCTGGCCGGCGTAACTCGGGTCGGTCAGGATCTCCTGATAGCCGGTCATCCCCGTATTGAAGACGACCTCCCCGCTGGTCTCCCCCTGGGCTCCAAGCGCGGAGCCGGTATAGGTCGTGCCATCGCTAAGGACAAGATGCGCCGTCAATGTTTCGCCTTGGGCCAGGAGGCGCGCGACAGCACCGTCTCGAACACCCTTGGAACCCGGAGGATTATACCGAGGGGCCATGGGGTAGAACTTGTCGCGAACAGGATGCCGCACCTTGCTGTCTTCGACGACCTGGCCGAATGGCTGAATCGGCCCTTCTTCCACTTGGGAGAATGGGACCTAACCGCTTTCGTGATGATCCGGCTGGTTCTCTATCCGGTTCTCGCCATTCTTCTCGCAAAGTGGATCCGCCGTGGAGTTCGTAGGGGCCTCAAGCGCCATCCCCATATCGACGAGGCCACTCATCGAGCCATCGCGACGGTCGTTTACTATGTTTCGCTGATCATCGGCGTTCTGGTGGCCCTTAACGCGGCGGGCATGCCGATCCAGAATCTGGCCGTCTTCAGCGGTGCGATCGGCCTCGGCATCGGTCTCGGCCTGCAGCAGATCGCCCAGAACTTCCTTTCCGGAATCCTGCTGCTGACGGGAAGGTCGGTGAGAACAGGGGACTGGCTAACCTATGACGGGCACGAGGGCTCGGTCGAGGATATCGGGTTCTACTCCACTCTGATCCGTACGCCGGACGACGGGGAGATGATCGTTCCGAACTCTCAACTGCTGAACGGCAAGGTGATCAACTGGACCCGGAAACGCGCCCTCAGGCGCATCACGGTGGCGATGCCGCTCTCGCACAAGCACGAAACCGAGCAATGTCAGAGAGTGCTTTTGGAGGCTGTCGCCGGCTGCCCGGGCGTCCTCAACGATCCAAAGCCGAGCGTTGCGATCAAAGGCGTTCGCGCCGCGGGGGCGGATTGGGACGTTTCAGTTTGGACTTCTGAGCATGTCTCCAGCCCAGGGGTTCTTTCCAGCCGGCTAGTGGCGCGGTGCCTTGAGGCCTGCCGAGAGAATGGGATCGAGCTAGCGGCGACGTGAGATGTCCGATCTTGCGGTCGAGCAACCCGGGCGAGACGCCTGCGCTTGCCCGGCGCAACTGGGCACGGTGGTCCTCTGCAATGCCTCTGCAAAGCAACCCAGGCGAGACGCCTGGGCTACAGGGTTTGGCAGGGCACGGGTGCGAGGCGACTGGGCCACTGGGCGCTAGTCCACCCACGCGCCGGTTTGCGCCGTCGACCTCAACCTTTCGGCCTCCAGGACCTCGCGGATGTTGTAGCCGTTCCTTTCCAGAGCCTGCTGCGCCTCCTCGGTGGAAAGCGTGGTGAGGTCGTGAACGATCTTAACGCAGCGCTCGCGGAGCTTGGCATTGGTGGCCTTCACATCGACCATTAAATTCTCGACCACCTTGCCACAAAGCACCATCGCTGCTGTGCTGATCGCATTGAGCACCATCTTCTGCGACGTCCCCGCCTTAAGGCGCGTGGACCCGGTGAGCACCTCGGGCCCTGTGAGCAGGCAGATCGCGTGGTCAGCGGCTCTGAGCAGAGGCGTATTGCGCGTGTTCGCTATGCCACAGGTCCAGGCGCCCTTTTGGTGGGCATGCCGGACGCCGCTTACCGTAAAGGGCGTCTTTCCGCTGGCAGAGATGCCGAACACCAGATCGTCCGGGGTGATTCCGACCTCGTTCAGAGCTTCGACGGCCGCATGCTCGTCGTCTTCCGCGCGCTCGATCGCCGAAGTCTGTGCCTTGCTTCCTCCCGCGACGACCGCGACGAACCGATCGGGATCGACGCTGAAGGTAGGAGGCATTTCGGCGGCATCGGCATTGGCGATTCTGCCGCTGGTGCCCGCGCCGATGTAGATGATGCGGCCCCCCGATTGGTAGGCCTTGGCCATTCGTTCCGCCGCGATCGCGATGGAGGTCTCAGCGGACTTGATCGCTGCAAGGATCGCCTGATCCTCTAGGTTCATGAGTCGGACGATTTCGGTCGCCGACATGTGGTCAAGCTTGGTGGTGCGGGGGTTTCTTGCCTCTGTACTCATGGATTCGGGTGCGGGACGCCGTTGTCCCGCGCATGCTCTTCATCTTTACGTTCAGAGGTCGATTTGCATCGTCGCGAGGTACCGGGGCAAGGCTCTTGCCACTCGCGTGTCAAGCTCCCAGCAACTCCCAAGCAAGACGCAAGGCTCCCACAACGGGCGGACTCTTGAACGGCACAAAGCATACTTGAATGCCAAGATTGAAGTCTTGCCACGAGCGCTCCAGTGCGTCCTGAAAGACACGGCCACTTTTCCACACGCCCCCTGCGAGGGCCACCGACACGGGCCGCCCTTCTTCTCGGCCGAGGGCTGGGTGGAATCGCGCCAAGTGGTCGGCGAGCTGAAGCGCGAGCGCTTTGGACTCGCTCGCCAAAAAAGCCTGGGCATAGGGCTCCCCAGCTTTGACGTCCCTGGAGAACGACTCCAGGTGCTTGGCCAATTCCGCGACCGGCGAAGGTGCTCGATAGATCGCGGCGATTGCCTGCGCCTCCATGGCAGCGATAGTCTGCAGCGATGGCGCATCGCTTCCAAACGCGCTTCTTTCCAATGGCTCCCTGCCGGCCAAGAGCCCGTGCAAGAACGCTTCTCTTCCGAATCGAAAGGCCGATCCGACGTCGCCCAGCAAGTAGCCCCTGCCACCCGTCTTGACGAAGCGGCCCCCTATCCTTGAGCACACGACGCTGCCCGTGCCCGCCACCAGGGCCACGTCGGCATACGAGGCCGAATGGGCAGCGGCATAGTCGGGGTAAGCGGAGTATCGCGCACCGGGGAAGGCGTCGGACAAGCAGGCGATGGCCCTTTGGCGATCATCTTCGGTCAGAAGGCCGGCAAAGCATCCACAGACGGCATCGGGAGTCGGGCAGCCCTCTGTTGCCCTCCTGATATGGTCCTTCAGGAGTTGCCGAGGGGTTGTGGCGACGTTGGCAGCGCCGGACTGACCCCGAAACACCACGTGTAGCGCTGCAGCCGCTTCCTCGTTTTGGTTCGTGAATGAGCTTGGGGGTGAGCTGGTAGCCCCGGGGGCCACCTCCGCAGCCCACGCCCTGCAAGAAGTGCCGCCACCGTCGATTCCAAGGATCAAGGCCATCTGACGGTGGCGGTTTACCCGATTCGCAGCACTCACTCGGGAACAGGGGCTCGCGGTATCAGCGCAAGGACTCTAAACGGCGGATTCGCTCCTCCGTGCTGGGGTGCGATCTGAAGAGGTTCAACAGCCCCGATCCGACTCCGCCAAACGGGTTGACAATGCAAAGGTGCGCAGCCTGCGGCGGCATATGGCCCGGGATAGCCGTGGCGCCGCGCTCAAGCTTTCGAAGCGCGTTCGCCAGCCCGTGCGGTGTGCCCGCGATCTCGGCGCCTTCGCGGTCCGCTTCGAACTCGCGCGCTCGGGAGATCGTCATCTGCACCGCGATCGCGGCGATCGGCGCCACGATGCTGACCAGCAGAAGCACGAGCGGGTTGCCGCCTTCGCGGTCGTCACCTCCGCCAAAAAACGAGAAGAACCGAAGGAAGTTGGCCAGCATCATGACGGCGCCAGCGATCGTGGCCACGATCGCCATCGTGAGGGTGTCGCGGTGTTTGATGTGCGCCATCTCGTGTGCGATCACGCCCTCGACCTCCGGCTGGTCGAGGATGTCCAGGAGTCCGGTATTGACCGCTACGACGCCGTGCTTCGGGCTGCGGCCCGTGGCAAAAGCATTCGGCGACGGGTCGTCTACGACGTAGAGCTTCGGAGTCGGGATGCCCGCGCGGGAAGCCAGACGCCGCACCATTGCATACAGCTCCGGGGCTTCCTCCGGTTCGACGGGCTTGGCGCGCGTCATCGCGATCACCAGGTTGCTGGAGAACCAGAACGTGCCAAGGTTCATCAGCGCGGCGACACCAAACGCCAGCACGGCGCCGGTCGTTCCGCCAAACTTGCTTCCAAGCCAAACGACGAGCGCGGTCAGGGCCACCATCAGCACTCCGACCTTGATTGCGGTTGTCACAGTTGACAGTCTCATATCTTCTCTTTTTGAACACCCGAGCTTCCGCGACCGTGGACCTGCGACCTCGGACCTCGAACTTCCGTCCCCGGCCAACAAAAAAGACCTCGGCCGGATCTCCGGCGAAGGTCTTGCCTCAGTGCCCGGGACCGGCCTTTCGGCGTCTTGACGATCCCGCGCTCCCGTTGGGTCTACCCGCCGGGCGCTACTCCCCTTCGTATGGGCGTTCAATCCTTACAAACGAAGAAGGAAGGCGTTTCGTTCCGTCGCACCGTGCCTAACCCCCGCCCTTACCAGGAATTCCGGGCTCGGTGAGCAGGGCGGGGTCGAGCGCACGGGCCAGGGTGGCCTCATCGAGCAGGTTCCGCTCGCGCACCACTGCCGGAATCGTCTTGCCCTCGGCGAGAGCCTGCTTCACCACCTCGGCGGCGGTCTTATAGCCCACAAAGGTGTTCAGCGCGGTCGCCAGACTCGGCGAGATCTCAGCGTAGTACTTGCAGCGCTCGACGTTGGCCTTGATCCCCTCGACGCAGTTGTCGCTGAACGTATGCAGCGTTTCGGTGAGGATTTGCAGGCTGAACTGCGCCGAAAACGCCATGCTGGGCATCATCACGTTTAGTTCAAGCTGGCCTGCTTGCACACAGTAGTCCATCGCCTGGCACTGGCCGAGCACCTGGTAAAGCACCAGGTTCAGGTTCTCCGCCATGCTGGGGTTCACCTTGCCCGGCATGATGCTGCTTCCAGGTTGCACCGGCGGCAAGACGATCTCAGCGATGCCGGTGAGGGGCCCCGAACACAGAAGCCGCAGGTCGTTGGTGATTCGGGTGAGCTCCAGGCAGAAGATCCTCAGCGCTGCTGATAGCGCCGAAACCGGCAGCTGCGATTGCATCGCCTCAACCATGTTTGGAGAGTGCCTGAACGGCAACAAGGTGTACTTTTCCAGATATTCAACTACGGAGAAGCGATACTCGGGGTGGGTGTTCAGCCCCGTGCCGGCGGCGGAGCCGCCGATTCCCAGTTCCTCAAGCTCGTGCGCGGCGTGCTCGAACCACTTGCGGCAGCGCTTGATCGTATCGGCGTAGCCTCGAAACTCCTGGCCCAGCCGAATGGGAACGGCGTCCTGAAGATGAGTCCGTCCAGACTTGAGCACGTTGTCGAACTCCTCGGCCTTCAATTCAAACGCGTCGTAGAGCTTGTCGATCGCTTTATAGAAGTCCTCGAGCATGAGCCTGGACATGACGCGGATTGCCGTGGGCACCGTGTCGTTGGTGGACTGGCCGTAGTTCGGATGGTCGTTTGGGTTGACCTTTTGGTACTCGCCCTTCTTCCCGCCAAGGATCTCTTCAGCTCTATTGGCAAGAACCTCGTTACAGTTCATGTTGAAGCTGGTCCCGGCGCCCATGTGGAAGACGTCGACGGGGAACTGGGAGCGAAGGTCTGGGGTCTGAGGTCCGAGGTCCGAGGGGATCTGTTGGTACTTGTAGGGGCTCTGAGCGAGGATCTCGTTGCAGGCCTGAACGATGGCGTTGCCAATTTCTGGAGTGAGGAGGCCCAAGTCGGCGTTGGTTTGTGCGGCCGCCTTCTTTATGAGGATAAAGGCGTCGATGAAGCGGGCGTGCTCAGTTAGGCCCGAGATTTGGAAAAGTTTCCGGCTGCGCTCGGCCTGGGAGCCCCAGTAGGCGTTTTCGGGGACTTCGACATTGCCAAGGGAGTCTTTTTCGATGCGAACGCTCATGGTGAATTGAGTCTACTTGGGGGAGCGAAGAAGGGGTGAGGGGTCTATTGGGGGAGATGGAGGGTGAGGGAGGGCGGGGTGGGGATGACGTTGAGCCGGTAGCTGGGAATTCGACGCCGGCTCCCGAAATGGGGTGGGTTTGCCCAGAGCGCTCAGCGGGCGTTCACCCCCCAGACCCCCACCTTCAAGCGGAGGGGGAGCTGCGGCTTGACTCACACAGGGCCGCGCCAAGTCCCTATCGCGTTCGCCAACTGGGCTGGTAGTTGAACTTCCCGCCTCCGGCCACGGTCCGTACGTTCGATCCGTCGGCGTCCATCACCGAAATGTCCCATAGAGTCTGGCAGAATGCAATGCGCCTGCCATCTGGAGAAAACGCAGGTTCGAAGCCATTCTTAAGGACAGTCAGGCCGCTTCCGTCGCTATTCATCAAATAGACCCTTCGAGTGCCTCCAGCCTCGCTGTCAAATGCGATTTTGGCGCCGTCAGGTGACCAACTCGGACGAAAGGCACAGTTGCCAATTGTGGTTAGCCTCTTGGTTTGGCCTGTCTGTGGAGAAATCAGCCAGACGTCGCTATCGTGGACATAGGCTATCCATGAGCCATCGGGACTCCAGGCTGGGTGCCAGTCTTGCCCTGAGTTGTTGGTGATGTTCACAAGATTGGAGCCGTCGGAGTCCAGGATATAGAGGTCCATGTAGCCTCCGACTCCGAGCCCGTGGCAAACGATCTTGCGCCCGTCGGGTGACCAGGACGGGCTGGTCAAGGCCGCCGGATTGAGGTGCACCCGATTCGACCCGTCTGGGGCCATCGTCCAAAGCGAATAGTCGTAGGAAAACAGGATTTTGGAGCCGTTCGGTGAATACACAGGCCAGATCTCGTCGCTGTCGCCGCCATCGCCCAACGTACGGCGATCGGTCCCATCGGGCTTGATGGTGAAGATCGTGCGTGGACCAACGGTCTCTGGCTTGCTCCAGAAGACGATCCTGGCCTCAACGATGACTGTTACAGCCGCCGTCCCACTTGCATTTGGGTCAGCCTTGCTGGTCGCCCTGACCGTGTAAGTCCCCAATGTTTGAGGCGCCCGGTAGTTCCCCTGCGCCGAAATCGATCCTCCCCCTTCCTCTTCCACGCTCCAGGTGACCTCCTGGTTCGGGCTGCCCTCCACCACCGCCGTGAAGTGCTCCGACGCGTCCTGCTCCAGGGTCACCGGGTTCGGGCTCACCGTCACAGTCAAGGTGCCCGACTGCACCGTGACCTTCGACGTCCCGGCGACGGCCGGATCTGCCACGGCCCGCGCCTCGACGGTCACCGCCATCGGCGTCGCGGGCGCCGTGTAGAGCCCGTTCGCGTCGATGCTTCCGCCGCCTGCGGTCAGCACCTTCCAGGTGACCGCCTGGTTCGGGCTGCCGATCACGAACGCCGAGAACTGCTGCTGCCCATTTGGACCCACCGTCACCGGATTGGGCGAAACGTCCACCTCCAGAGTCTCCATCTGCACGATCACCAGCGCCGTCGCCGTCTTGGAGGGATCGGCCGCCGAGCGCGCCTCGATCGTCACGTACATCAGTTCCGGTGGCGCTGTGTACAGCCCGCCGCTCGATATGGAGCCGCCGTTTGCCGTCAGCACACTCCAGGTGACCTGCTGGTTGGCGGTCCCGTACACCGTCGCCGTGAACTGCTTGGAGTCCGCAGGCTGGACCAGAGCCGAGAGAGGGTTGATCTCGACGCTGATCGCCGAATCCACCGTGACAGCAACCGTGGCGGGTGCGCTGGCCACGCCATCGACCGTGGCGATGACGCTCGCCGAGCCCAGGGCCCTTCCTTTGGCGTAGCCGTCCTGAAACGCCAGCTTGTCGGAGCCCGATGTGACCGTCCAGACCGCAGAGCCTCCGCTGACAGCCACGATCCCGCCTCCTGAGTCCTTGGCGCTGAACTGAAGCTGCTTCGTCTGATCGATGCCCACAGACTGCCCTGCCGGCACGCTGACGCTCGATACCGTGCCCACGGTACTTATCGAACCGGAGAGGGTTCCGTCCGGCTGGACCGAGAGAGTGCCCGAGGCGACCCCAACGACGCTTCCCGTGCCGTTGCCCTGAGCGAAGAAGGTCGCGGTGACGCGGTGAGCCCCGACCTTGGCCTTGATGCCGGTCGTGTAAGTCTCGGAATGGGAAGATGGGTCCGCGCTTCGGTTGGCCGGGTACAGAAGGTCGCTGCCGGACTCGGAGGCGCCCTCCACGCGCAGCACCACCGAAAGCGCCGAGCCTGGGCCATCCAGAGACCTGCTCCTAAGCCCCCAATCCACGGAGAACTTGAGCGAAGCGAAAAACGTAGAGCCACCGCCGCCCCCTCCACAGCCGAAAAGCACGCAGAGCAGTGCGATGGGCACCACCAGCCAGAACCAGGTTTTCACGGAAACTCCCTCTGAAAGAGAAGACGAGAAACAAAGGCCCCGCCGTTCTCGAATTTGATGTCAGTTCCAACCGATGCGGAACAGACCTGGCTCGATGGGACATGTCCCGGCTTTCACCCAGGCGGCTCGCCGCCGCGAACATCAAAGCATCGAAGCATCGATCCCGTGATGGCGCATGTATCGGTTTTTTCCCGCCGACAAGTCGGCTGATCGCAAAGCGCCGGCAAGCCAGCGCACTCCCAAACCGGACCCCTGCCTACGGCCTCCGCTCACACTCATCTCAACCAACACACACTGGAAAAAGGATGATCGCCGCCCTCCGCTCCTCGTCCATCTGCCTTCACCCTTCGCCTCTCGCCTCTCGCCTCTCGCCATTCACTCCTCCCAGCGAACACTGGCACGGTTTCTGCAGTCGTATGTTCGGGAAGAGCGCGCTATCGGAAAGGCCGAGCCGCGCCGAACGAAGGAACTGGACAGGCCCACCGCACGGTGAGCCCAGAAGGTCCCTTCGGCGCCGGAAATGGGAGACGATCCGGCATTATCGGCAGGTTCAGCAGCCAACCGAAGCGCAATCTACCAAAAATCTGCAATAAAGGTTCCCACGGAACGAAAAGATGATCTATAATCCACCTGATACCGCTCCCGGATCACGTGTGCGGTTGTGTTAAGTCATCTTTACCTTCGTTTCAGAGGTGTCAGAGTGAAAAAACGAGCATTTACCCTTATTGAACTTCTGGTGGTTATCGCCATCATCGCGATTCTCGCGGCCATCCTTTTCCCTGTGTTCGCACAGGCCAAGGCTGCTGCGAAGAAGACCGCGGCTCTCAGCAACGTGAAGCAGATCGCGCTCGGCGCGATCATGTACGAAGCGGACTACGACGATACGTTCCCGCTGATGTACGTTCCGGCCCCCGGCGTCCTTGACGGCCTCGGCTATACGTACACCTGGCAGAACACGATTCAGCCCTACGTGAAGAACTGGGGCCTGTTCGTCAGCCCGCTGCACCGCCTCACCAAGGCTGACCCGATCAACTACCTCGACGTGTTCCTGAACTTCGGTATGCCCCCGCGCGCCGAAATCAACGGAACGAACACCAACGGTTCCTGGTCTGACGGCTACTACCTGCTCTCCGCTTTCGGCGGCCCGCAGGCTCGCTGGCAGGGCATCCTCGGTTTCTGGACCGGCAACGGCTGGGCTGAGCCCACCGGCACCGCCGGCGTGAGCAGCTACAGCGCCACCGCTGTTGCGCGACCTGCCGAGATGGTCTTCGCCACCGACGCGTCCGCTCCGGACTGGTGGTCGGGCTACTTCAACACGATCACGTCGGACACGATGTGGTACTGCGTGACCTGGTATGCCGACTACGGCCTGCAGCGCTTCGGTATGAACCCCCGCTACGGCCAGACGGTCAAGACGGAGTGCGGTTCGATGCGACTTCGAGGCGGCCTCGTCGCCACGACGTTCACCGACGGCCACGCGGCGATGATCCAGATCAACAAGGCCTATGGCACGATGACCACCGCGGGTGGCGTGAAGGTCTACAAGTACATCTGGCCCGGCGAGTAATAGCAAGCCATGCAAAGACTGCAGCAACTTCTATTCTTCGTCATCCTCGCTGGGATTCTGATCGGATGCGGCCAGCCCGCAGCAGACCCGAACGCAGCGGATAACAAAAAGAACGTTGGCAAGCCCTCGCTTCAGGGCGGTGGAGCTTCAGCCGGCGCAGTAGAGTAAGGCTGCAAAGAATCCCTCCGAAATCCTTCGGGGGGATTCTTTCTTTTGAAGTCGCGGAAAGCCCTTGGGCTTTCCGCACTTTTGTTTTTGGGGATCCGACTCGCCGGCGGGCCGACTCCCAAGGGGTTTTGAGGGCGCAGCAATAGAGGGTCTGCCATAATGTCCTTCACCATGGACGTACGCGGCAAGATCGACCGCCTGGCCGGGCTGATGGATGAGTTCCGCCTCAGCGAGGCCGAAATGGAGGGCGAGAACTGGAAGGTCGCCTTCAAACGGCAAAGCACGAAGAAAGCCGCTACGCCCGAAGACGAGTCGGTGGATCACCTCGAGAGCTTTGCTGAGGCGCACTTCGAGGCTCCGGCAGCCGTAATTTCTCAAGGCCCTGTTGGCGAGCCCGTGCTGAGCCCAATGACCGGCATCTACTATGGGGCGCCGAGCCCCAGCGCCGCGCCGTTCGTTGTGGAGGGCGACCACGTCGAGGAAGGCCAGGTCCTGGCGCTGATCGAGGCGATGAAGACCTTCAACGAGATCACCGCCCCCTGTCGTGGAGTGGTCACTCAGCTTGTCGCCAAAAACTCGGACCTGGTCCAGCAGAAGGACGTGCTGATGTATCTGGAGGAGGTTGGGCATTAGGCGTTGGGTGTTCGGGTGTTCAGGTGTTAGGTTTTCAGGTGTTCAGGTGCTAGGTGTCGGGTTTTCAGGTTCTCAGGTGTTCAGGTGCTCCTCGCCCCTCGCCCCTCGCCCAGTGCTTAGTAACTCGTGTTGTGCGTCGAGCCTCGCAACGTGAAAGAAAATGAGTGAGACAAGACCAGAGACTATGGAAGCCACAGAGGCCCGCGATCCCTCACAACCCATTCGTATTGGGTTTCTCGGGTTTGGTACCGTGGGCTCCGCCACGTTTCGGATGCTCGGCGAGAACGCCGCGCAAATCACCCGCAAGGTCGGTACGACCATCGAGGTGTCCAAGATCGGGGTTCGGGACATGGCCAAGGAGCGAATCGCGGACCGGAAGCTCTTTACCGACAACCTGCTATCGGTGGTCGAGGACCCCACAATAGACGTCGTCCTTGAACTGATGGGCGGTGTGGACCCTGCCGGCGAGCTCGTCGAAACGGCGCTCCAGTCTGGGAAGCACGTGGTCACGGCCAACAAGGAACTGCTCGCAAAGCGAGGCTCCAGGCTGGTTCATCTTGCGGCCACGCTCGGCCGAGACCTTCATTTTGAAGCTGCGGTCGGTGGCGGCATTCCGCTGATCCAGCCGATCAAGCACCAGCTCGCAGGCAACGACCTGATCAAGCTGATGGGCATCCTCAACGGGACCACCAACTATGTGCTCACACGCATGAGCAAAGAGGGCGCCGACCTCGATACCGCCGTGAGAGAGGCGCAGGCCAAAGGCTACGCCGAGGCTGACCCAAGCAGCGACATCGACGGCTACGATGCCCAGTACAAGCTCGCGATTCTCTCCAGCATCGCGTTTGGCCAGGAGGTGCCGCCAGAGGGCGTCCACCGAGAGGGCCTGGGCATGATCAAGCCCAAGGACATCCATTTTGCCGACGTCCTTGGCTATACGATTAAGCCCCTAGGCATCGTCGAGGCCCTGCCCGAGGGGATCTTGGCGCGCGTCCATCCGACGCTCCTCCCGAAGACCCACCCACTAGCGAACGTCAACGACGTCTACAACGCGGTCTGGTTTACGGGTGACTTTGTGGGCGACGTGATGTTCAGCGGGCGCGGCGCAGGCGGCAACCCTACGGGCTCAGCCGTCATTGGAGACCTGATCGACGTTTGCCGCAACATCCGTCTCGGTGGTTCCGGCAACACGATTCCCTATGGCCCGCCGATTCGCGCGCTGCCGATCGAGCGGCTCACCTGCAGTTACTACATCCGTATGGTGGTTCAGGACCGTCCCAAGGCGCTCGGCTGCATCGCCACCGTTTTCGGCAATTGCGGGATCTCGCTGGGGGCGATGGAGATGCGGACGCTCGATGGGCGGCTCGGCGAGATCGTATTCCTTACACACCCCGCGCTGGAAGAGTCGTTCCTTCGCTCGCTGAAGGCACTGAGGAACCTGCATATCGTGGAGCAGATCGCCAGTTGGTTCCGCGTGGAGCAGTAAGGGGGCCGCCCGTGGGGCTAATGCGCCAAGTGAGGCCAGTTCCTGAACGCTCCGCCACTCAGCTTCGCCAATTGCTTGGGGCCTAGGGAGTTCCCGCAGAGAACACTGAGGATCGCTTGCAGGGCCAAGACCCTCAATAGTGGCCCAATCGAGCCGTTCCCGCGGAGAACGCGTTGGAATCTCAACGCCCGTTGGCAGCGACAGAACCGCTCCGTTTAGGATAACTTGGGCAAATGCGTATCGCGTGCGTTCAGGCCGACGTCGTCTTCGGCGACCCTGCGGCCAATTCGCAGAGGGCGCTTGCCGAGCTGGAAAGGCTCCACCGGCAGGGTGTCCATCTGGCTGTGTTCCCCGAAGCATTTCTCACCGGGTACTGCGTGTCGACGCCCGAGGCCGCCAGACGCATCTCCATTCCCGTCAGAGCCGATGACGGCCACAAGGTCACCGAAGCCCCCGAGTCGGTTACTTCCCTTCACCGGCGGTGCACCGAGCTTGGCATCCACGCCATCGTCGGGTTCGCGGGGATCGAGGACGGCCGCATCTACAACGGCGCGGTTCTGATCGTGCCTGGTGGGCCCATGTATCGCTACATCAAGACCCACCTTCCCGATCTGGGCCTTGACAAGTTCGTGCGCCGAGGGGATTCGCTCCCGGTTTTCGAGACCGAGCTCGGGAAGATCGGCGTGTTGATCTGCTTCGATCAGCGACAGCCTGAAGCCGCGCGGACGCTTGCCCTTAAGGGCGCCGAGCTCATCGTCCTTCCCACCAACTGGCCCCAAGGCGCGGAGAACTCGGCGAACATCATGACCATCGCCCGCGCCGCTGAGAACCGCGTTTTCTACGCGGCCTGCAATCGGGTCGGTACCGAGAACGGATTCACGTTCATCGGCTGCAGCAAGATCATCGCGCCCTCCGGGAAGGTGCTGGCCTGCGCGGGCGACGGTGAAGAGACGATCGTCGCCGACATCGATTTGGCCGAAGCCAGGAATAAGCGCGCGGTCGTTAGGCCCGGCGAGTATGAATGGACGGTGTTCGAGTCCCGCCGCCCGGAGCTTTATGGAGAGTTGGTGAAGGAGTAGGGAGGTGCGGAGATGAAGGGACGGACGTCTGAGGTCTGAGGGACAGAGGGACCGTGGACAAAGGGACGCGATGGACGACCAAGTGGGGCGGACTCTCAGTCTGCCTGTGGTCCGTAGCCGCGGGTTCCGTGCCCGCGTGCACTACCGCAGCATCGGGAGGGCGGACTCTCTGCCGCGGGTTCCGTGCCCGCGTTTTTGCACTACCGCAGCATCAGCGCTTCGCCGCGTTCGACGTAGCTGTGATCCGGACTTAGGATGTGAATCGGGCCCTCACATCGGCTCCAGACCACCGACTTGCTCCCGATGTACGTTCGAAAAACGTGGGCGCCGTCCTTGGTTCGCGTCCAGTGCGGCGATCCACAACCGGTGCTCAGCATCACGAACAGCCCCGCAGGGATCACCTCTGAATCGCGAAACACGAAAGCCCCTTGGGCTAGATCGCCGGTTTCGATCGCCCGCTCGTGAACCAAAACCAGGCCGCGCAGGACGACGCGCATCGAGCCTTGATTCTGGAGCAAGACAAACTCCTGCTCCGGCTGGCTGCTTCGCTGAACTCCCACGATGCGCAACACGGCAATTCTCCCTGCTGGATGGGACGAAGCAGGAATCGTAAGGTTGTCAACCAATCTCGCCAATCTTCGCAGGCGGAAAGCTAGCGAATGGCGTCCGAAAGGTTGGCTGCAGCTCTCTCCAGGACGCGACACGCTGTCCGAAAGTCGCGCTCGGCGATCCCCTCAGAGAGCAGGTGCTCCGCCGCTGCGATCGACTCCAGGCACCGCTGGAACAGCTTCTCACCCTTTGCCGTCAGCTTCAGCCGCTTGGCCCTCCTGTCGTGCGGGTCGTCGGTTCGGGTGACGACCCCTTTGGCTTCCACGCTCCTCAAGGCCTCGCAGAGTGAGGCCGGGCGAATTCCCATGCGGGACGCAACTTCGGCCTGAGACGCCTTGCCGCCCCCGGCTTTCACCGCACTGAGAAGTTCAAAAGTCCCGAGCGAGAGCCCTGCGTCTGCAAGGGGACGCTCCAGGAAAGACGAGACGAGTTCGGAAACAATTGCCGCCTGGGTAGACAGCGCGCTTTGAAGATCATCCATGACATCCGCGCTCATATGGTTAGTCTACCTAACGAACCATTTTGCGTCAAGGGAACGCAATTCCTCACGGTTCGGCCGGGGCGACCGCCCTTCGCAGCCTGTCCCAAACCGCTTCCCACTCCGGCGACTCGGGCGGTGCTTCGACCTCGATAGCCGACACTCCCAACTGATCGAGCCGGTGGAGAGCGTCATAGAGCGCAGCCCCGTACGCCTCAGGGTCCAGGGGCATTTCGATCTGCAGATCGCCCACCGGCGGGCCGAAACCGAGGCCGGGGCGTTCTGGCGCGAGCCGGTCCACCAACTCCAGTCGCGCCTTTGGTGAATAGTGGCGTCGGTGAAGCCCGGGCGAGCGCGCAGGACCCTCATTGGGTGGCGTATTCAAGGGTCCACCCAGGGCGCTCTCGATCTCAGCGCGGGAGATTCCGCCAGGGCGCAGCAGCGCAGGTGATTCGCCGCTTAGGTCTACCACCGTCGACTCCAGCCCCAGCCTGCTCGGGCCGTCGTCCAATACCAAGTCCACAAGCTTGAGCAACTCAGGGTCGAGGTGCTCGACCCGCGTAGGAGAGAGCCCCATGTAGGGGTTCGCGCTGGGCGCGGCGACCGGGCGGCCCAAGAGCCTGATGACCTCTCGAAACCACCGACTTGCCGGCACGCGCACCGCCACCGTGTCCAGCTTTGCCGTAGCCTCAAGGGGAATCCAGCTGCTCCTGGGGAGCACCAGGGTCAGGGGTCCGGGCCAGAACCTCTCCGATAGGACTTGGGCCCGGAGGGGCCATTCGGAGACGCACCTCATAGCCATCTCGATGGAGTCCACGTGCACGATCAGCGGGTTCGTGCCCGGCCTTCCCTTCGCGGCGTAGACCTTGGCGATGGCGGCGGGATTGGTGGCGTCGCAGGCCAAGCCGTAGACCGTTTCAGTTGGCAGGACCGCGACTCCGCCCTCGGCCAGGACCCTGGCGGCCTCTTGCGCGGCTTCCTCGCCGGCCTTGAGCAGCCTCAACCAAGCGCCTCCCGCATCGCCGCGCGAGGGGCCCCCACACCGAGCCACCACGCCAATGACCTCGCGCCCTGCGCAACCAGCAAAGCCTTTCCGTCGACGGTTCTCAGCCCTTCTCTTTCTGCCGCTCCGAGAAACGCGGAGGACGTTGGGCCATAGGACAAATCATAGGCGAGCGCGCCCGGGCTGGCCCGGCTCCAATCGAGCGGAACCGATTGGCCGGAGCGCGAGGCGCTCGTGGCGTCGACGATCACCTCGACGTCCTCGATCGCCGGTTCCTTTAGAATCGAAAAGGCCAAGCCCAGACTCATTCGAAGCTCCTCCGCGCGCTCGTAGGTCCTGTTCCATAGCTTCACACCATATCCCGCCCGAGCCAGAGCGTCCACCAAGGCCCGCGCGGTTCCGCCCGCGCCCAAGATAAGGAACCGGGCGCCAACCGTTACTCCGAGGTCTTCAAGCGTGTCGAGAAACCCAGGCCCGTCCGTGCTCGTTCCCCTGCCGGAGACCAGGTCGAGGGTGTTTGCTGAGCGGATGCGCCGGCAAGACTCATCCGGATCGGAGAGCCAGAAGAACGCCTCTTCCTTGTGCGGCACCGTTACGTTCACTCCCCGATAGCCCAAGTCTCGAAGCTGAGAAAGGGCCTGTGAGACTTCGCCGCGCGGCACTCGAATCGCTTCGTACCGCAATGCCAGTCCTAGAGCGCGATAGGCGGCTCGATGCATGGAAGGAGAGAGCGAGTGCGCGATTGGGTCGCCGATCACGGCGAACTCGGCGGGTGGAGCCTCGCGCCACTCGTGGAACGCGCTCATCGCTCGGGTTCTCGAAAAGCCCAGAACTTTTGACCGGCGAAGTTCCAAAATGCCACCATCACGGTCGCGATCGCCGTGGCGATGCCCCAGCTTCGCAGGGCATGGCCGGGAATCACGTTGTTGAAGCCGGTGGTGATCAGCGTGTTGAGCGCCATGCCGGTCAGCGCAACGATCACGAACTTGCGGAAGTGCCTCCCCCACTCCTCGGGACCCTCGATCCTGAAGGTCCAGCGGCGGTTCCAGATAAAGCTGTTGACGATGGCAATGCTGGCCGACACGATTTTGAACACCGGCACAGCCGCCGCAGGTGCGTCTTTGGCGTACTGGAACACCGCGGGAATGTCGGCGATCAGAGTCGCCCCAAACACCTGTCCCAGCGGCTTGCCGTCCACCTGGATGCCGAACATCAGCAGCCAGTGAAGCCCAACGTCGATGACCGTCGAGCTGCCGCCCACGACGGCAAACTTCATGAATTGGCGCACGATCGGCCGCTCCCACGGGGCCTTGGCTGTCTCGGGTGGCTGCTGGATCGGGGTGGTCGTCTGAGATTCCATCGTGATCGCTCTCGACAAGTATGGCTTGAGCAGGCGCTCACCCATGCGGCTGATCTTCGTTCCGATGAAGTCGCGGCCCGTCGAAGGCTTGACCCAGATGCCCTCCACCCCCGCGCGATTGGCGCCCCACATGTCCGTGAAGATCTGGTCGCCGATCATCACGGCCTCCTCTGGCTTCCGGCCAAAGTGCTTCAGTGCTTCATAATAGATGGAGGGATTTGGCTTAAACCTTCCCAGAAAAAACCTAATCCCAAGCTCCGCGGCGATTTGAGTGAGGCGTTTCGGGTGGCGGGTGTTGCTGAGGATGCACACGTCCATACCGGCTTGCTTGCAGCGCGCGACCCATCCACGCGTCTCATCCGGGATCTCCATCGAGCGCCACGGCAGAAGCGTGTTGTCGGCGTCGAGCATGACGAGCCTCTTGCCTCTTCGCGCCAGGTCCTCAGGGTCGATCTCATAGAGCGATCCTGAGGAACTGGAAGGGCAGAACCGCCGAAGTGGACCAGGCAGCCCGGCAGGGTCGTAGGCGCCCGTGGGAAACGCCACTAAGGCCCCCCTTGCGCCAAGGCCTTCTTGCGCCGCTGAATGTTCCTTAGGTGCTCGTCGTAAGTGGCCGAAAAGAGGTGCTTCCCAGTCGGCAGCGCCACATAGTAAAGGTAGCTGTGCTTTGCGGGGTGCAGGGCCGCGTCGATGCTCCTAAAGCTCGGAGAACAGATCGGCCCAGGCGGGAGCCCCTTGCGCAAGTAGGTGTTGTAAGGGGAATCGGTCCCGGCAATCTCTGCCCGCGAGAGGTTCTTCCACTTCTTCATCGCATACAGGATCGTCGCGTCGATCTGCAGAGGCATGCCCAGCCGCAGGCGGTTCTCGATGACCCCGGCGACGATGGGGCGCTCCGGATCTTCCTTCACTTCGAGCTGAACCAGGGAGGCGACAGTCAGGACCCGACGCAGGTCCTTAGGCGGCTCGATTACCCGCCAGACCTTGTCGCGAAACGCCTCCAACTGGCGCTTCACCGTTCCTTCAGCGCCAATCAGTGGCGGAAGGTCGTAGGTGTCTGGATAAAGGTAGCCCTCAAGCGAACCCGATTCGGGGATCGGGAAACCGGCGAGGTCTTTGAAGCGAGCGGGATCGTGGGCAAGCTCGACGTACTCACCGGCCTTGCAGACTCCGTTCTTCTCCAGCAAGTTTGCGCTGCGCTCAAGCCAGTTGGTCTCCGGCAGGCGGACCATTCGGCGCACAGGAAGCTGCAGCGCGGCAAGGATCTCCTCGGGCTTCATCCCGGGCCGCACCTGATAGGTGCCCACGCCCACCAACGCCGGATACCTCTTGAACCGCGACCAGAGCGCCAAGACTCGCGCGTTGCGCACGATGGAGCGTTTCTCAAGGTCTTCCAAGGCCCGCACCAGGGGCGAACGGACCTCGTAGCGGACGTAGACCGGGTCCGCAGGCGGCATCGGCGCAAGCTGAGTGTTCAGCCAATAGCCAAAGCCCGCGCCGGTGAGGATCCCGACGCCAAGGACCCAGAGGAGGAATCGAACGCGCCTATTCACCGCCATCCCCCTGCGAATGAGTGCCCGACTGGGTCTCCGCAAAATAGCCCTCGAGCAACAGGGCTGCGGCCGCGCTGTCTCGACGGCGATCGCGCAGGGAAGCCTTTTGGCCCGATTGGATGAGCGCGTCTTCTGCGCGAACGCTGGTCATGGTTTCGTCAGCCGTAAGAACCAACATTCCGAGGGCCTCGATCTGTTCCGCGAGGGCACGGCAAAGCCGCTCCATCTTGTCGTCCGCGGCATTCTGTCCAGTCCCGGGCTCGCCACGATGAGGGTTGATGGGAATGCCGACAAGCACCGCGTCCGCGCCTTCCTTCCGGGCCAACTCCACGATCTGCCGGGCATCCTTGGCGAGCGCTCCCAGGGCCGACAGATGCGGTCTTGGGCTCGAGGCGCCGAAGTCGCTTTCCCCCACGGCGATCCCGATTCGCCGAGTACCCCAATCAACGGCTACCACTCGCATCGTTGCTCTCGTTAGCCCTGCGAGCGCTCGCCAAACGCCTCCAGCAGGTCATGGTGGAGCCAGCCGTTGCTGCTCAGCCCTTCTGAGGTGGGGTTATCATTCCCTTTGAAGTCGGTAAAACGTCCGCCGGCTTCGGTGACGATCATCTTGGGCGCGGCAATGTCCCAGTAGGAAAGCACCGGGTCGATCATCGCCTCAATCCGGCCGGTGGCCACCAGAGCGTGGGCATAGGCGTCGCACCAGCCCCTCGTGGCGATGGCGCGCTCACCCAGCCCCACCACGGCCTCCAGACGGCCCGTTTTCCTCAGCGACGCGTGAGAGCCTGTGCATAGCACCGCGTCGGCGATTCGGACCTTTGCTGAGACCCGGCACGCACGCCCGTTCCAGAAGCAGCCCTTGCCGCGCTCGGCATAGACCATTTCGTCGAGCGCAGGGAAATACGCGACGCCAAGCTGCGTTTCGGAATCCTCTTCGTAGGCCACCAAGGTGCCGTAGAGAGGCACGCCGCAAATGAATGACTTGGTGCCATCGATAGGGTCGAGCACCCATCGAGCCGAGGAGGCGCCGGTCAAGCCCTCTTCTTCGCCGAGGATGGAATCTCCGGGATAGGTCTCGCCAATTGCCTTGCGGAGCTTGGCCTCGGCTTCTCGGTCGGCGATGGTGACGGGCGAGTCGTCGGCTTTCCGTTCGAATCCGATGCCGCTGCTGAATTGTGCCAGCGTGCCCCGGCCAGCCTCATAAGCGGCCTGTACGGCGAATTGGAGCCGGGGCGACATGCTGGGGAGTGTACCGGCGTCCCTGCAAGTGCGTGCTCAGTGGTGCGTGGTCTGTAGCCGCCGGTTCCGTGCCGGCGCTCCAGGGAATTTCCTGCAAAGGCGCAAAAACCCCAAGTCTGTAGCCGCCGGTTCCGTGCCGGCGCGAAAAGCTCTCGCGCTGAGGACGCAGAGTCCCGCAGCGAATCTCAGAGCCTTTCCTTGTAGATGGCCCTGTAGCCGCCGGTTCCGTGCCGGCGCTGGCTAGGGAGTCTCCCGCAAAGGCACAAAGATGCACAAAGGGGAGGACGCCTTCCCCCTCGGCAACGCCCGCTTCAGAAAAACCGCAGGTCGGTCCAGACGCCCATCGACACCATACGGACATAGAAGTCGGTAAAGCCCACGCACACCAGGCTGAACCAAGCCCACTTCATGTGCGCCTTGTTCAGGTTGCTCACGCAGTTGTAGCAGGCAAAGGAGAGCTTGCCCTTCGAGACGTTGTCCCGCCGCCCGGCGATCAGATGCCGGAGCGAATGGCAGCCGAAGGTGTAGCTCGAAAGGAGCGTCGCGTTCGCCAACAGGACCAAGGTGCCGACTCCCATCCCGAAGTGCTTTCCGCCTTCGGTGTCGGTCCAGATGAAGGCCTGGATCGCATCCCACCACAAGAAGCCAAGGATGATGATCGCGAAGTACAGGAAGTACCGGTGGAGGTTCTGCAGGATCATCGGGAACTTCTGCTCGCTGCGATACATATGGCGCGGCTCGCCAACCGCGCAGGCCGGCGGGTCGGCCCAGAAGGACTTATAGTAGGCGCCCCGATAGTAGTAGCACGTAAAGCGAAAGCCCGCAGGGAACGGCAGGATGATAAACGCCGGGGAGAATGGCAGCCAAGCCGGCCACCAGCCGGGCGCCGCGCCAAACCAGCCGTGCTCGCCAAAGAGCGGCGGCGAATACATCGGCGAGAGGTAGGGGCCCCACTCGTAGTGCGCGTTTTGGAAGGCGGCCCAGGTGGAATAGACGATAAAGGCAGTCAGTCCCAAGAAAACGGCCGTCGGCTGAAGCCACCAGGCGTCCACGCGCGCCGTATTCCCAAGACCTCTCCGCTTGACTGTCGATACAGATTTGGCCATGGAGCTTTTCCCATGCTACCGGACCTCGCGCGGGAACTGCACGATGGCATAATGTGTAGTAAGTTTTAGTGACGGCTTGGTGAAAGTCCAGAATAGGATCACGATTAGCTTCCTTCTAAGCCTGGCATTGCTCCTTTGGAGTGCGCCAAGCTTCGCCGTTCGCGCTTGCCAGACAGAGTCCAGAGGCGACAGTTCCTGCCCCATGCATCGGGCACGGCAGGACTGCATGCCGCAGCCAATGGCCGCCGATCACTCCTGCTGCAAGACGGGCCAAGAGGCCAATGCTCCCGAGCCGACACCGTCCAAGGAAAAGTGTCACTGCGCGATCCGCGGCGGCAGCGTGAAAGATCCGGCCTCGACCGCGAACGCCGCGCCGGCGCCCAGTTTTCCCTTCGTCGACATCCCAGAATCGCCCGCCCCTCCCGTTGGGCTCCTTCTGCTGGAGCCGCGCGAGCCTGGGGTTTACGCGAACGATTCCGGTCCACCCGGCTCCCTTGTCGTCCTCCTTTCCCATCTTCGCGCGCCTCCGATCCGTTGTGGTTCGTCCCTGGGCTGAATGCTCAGCCCCATGACCACGATTGATCGGAGTTTCACATGCATTACAAGACTTTCTTCGGGCTAGCCCTGGCTGTCGGGCTCGCCATCCTCATCGTCGGCTGCGGATCGCAAACCGGTGGAGCCCAGGCTTCAGCCGAACCGAAAGCGGCTCAGAGCGCCGAGTCACCGGCCAACGAAACCGGCAAATCGGCCGAAGAGATCGCCATCTACAAGAACGACAAGGGCGAAATCATCTGCCCGGTGACGGGGGACGTGATCCCCTCCGTCGACAAGGCATCAGGCTATCAGGACTTTCAGGGCAAGCGCTACTACTTCTGCTGCGGCATGTGCCCGCCCAAGTTCAAGGCGGACCCCGAGAAGTTCGCCGTTCGGCATGAGATCGAGCCTATGTAGCCACTAGGGCATGAGGGGCGTCCCGCCCCTCATGCCACACCCTTGCCCCCTTCCCTTGATCGGAGAAAACAATGTCAACCCCTCTTCAGTTCGTCAAAGGCCACTGGCTGACGCTGCTGCTGCTCGCGGGCAGCGTGGTCCTGGTGTCTTGGATCGTCCAGACCCAGCGGCCGCCCGGCGCCATGACCCTCGTCGAGGCGCAGGCTATGGACATGACCGCCATGAAGCCTCCTCCCGGCGTGTTTCCCGTCGGCGTGGAGGAAGCCACGGAGCGCCAGATCGGCGACGCGGCGACCTTTCCGGCGGAGGTTTTGGCCTACACCGACGAGGACGTCGTCGCCAGGGTCATGGGCAGGGTCCAAAAAGTGCTGGTCTACCCGGGCGATAAAGTGCATGCCGGGCAACTGCTCGCCACGCTTCAGGCCGACGAAGTGGGCGCAATGGCGGCGGAATCGAGCCTGATGGCGTCCTCAAAGGCGGACATGGCTCGTGCTGCCGGCCAAATGTCCAGCGAAAACCGTTCGATGCTGGCCAAGGCCCGAGCGGAAGTTCGAGCCGCAACCGCCGGCGTCGCCCGCGCTGA
The DNA here is from genome assembly GCA_016223145.1 of Armatimonadota bacterium. NCBI lineage: Bacteria > Bacillati > Armatimonadota > Armatimonadota bacterium. Next base: position 160,520 of record JACRPN010000004.1, read on the forward strand.
AGCCGACCTGGAGGCGATGGCCGCGGAACGGGAGAAGGCTCAACGGGAGGTCGAGATGGCAGGCGCCGACCTGGAACAGGCGCAGGCCGGCTTCCGCTACGCGGAACAGGAGTTTGGCCGTTCGCAGAAGCTCCACAAGCAGGGAGCAATCTCGCTCGACGAGCTTCAGAGCGCCCAGCGCGAAAGAGACTCAAGCGCGGCCATGGTTCGAGCCGCCCAGGCAAAGGTGCGCGCCGCTGAGGCCGACACTCAAGTCGCTGATCGGCGCGCTCGGGCATCCGGCAAGATGCTCGAGGAATCGCAGGCCATGATGGCTGCCGCAGAAGCAGAACGGCGCCAAGCCGAGACGCGGCTTCTGCGATCGGCTACCGAAGCTCGAAGCGCAGGCGCGGAAGCCCGTTCGGCGCGCGCTGGCGCGGCCGGCGCCGCGGCCATGGCGGACTACCGCAACTTGCGGGCCCTTTCGGCCGGCGAAGTGGCGGAGCGCATGGTCAGCCCCGGCACGGCGGTGATGCCTGGAATGGTCGTGCTCAAGCTCAAGTCGCTTGAGCGCGCACGGGTTCAAGCAGAGGTCCCGCAGGCCATGGCTTCGAAGCTGCGCGTCGGTGACCCGGTGGACGTCATCGGTGACGGTGTTGAGCGTGAGGCGCGTCTCACCAGCATCTTTCCGGCCGTCATGCCCGAGTCCCGCACGGTTCGCATCGAGGCTGTCGTGGACAACGCAGACCGAGCCCTTTTGCCGGGCATGTTCGCGCGGCTTCGGCTTCGCGGCCCTGAGGGCGCGGGCGTTTTGACAGTTCGATCGGCGGCGGTTCAAGAGGACCTGGATGGGTCCCGTTTCGTTTGGGTTGTCAACGCCAAGAAGGAAACCCCGACGAAGACCGACTGGACCTGCACGATGCACCCGGAGGTCTCCATGCCGGGGCCCGGACTCTGCCCCAAGTGCAAGATGGACCTCGTTCCACGTGAGGGATCGAGCAAGTTTCAGGTTGCACGGAGAGAGGTTAAGATCGGCAAATCGGACGGGACCTACATCGAGATTTTGGACGGCCTAAAGCACTTTGAGAAGGTCGTCTGGGCCGGCCAAGAGGACCTCTATCCGGGCGCTCCCGTACAGCCCACCGAGTGGGGCCTCAACGGTCCCAAGTCGCTTCCGAGCCCTGCCGGCGCGCAAGGCGGGGCCAAGGGCGGTTCTGAGCACGAAGGCCACGACATGTCGAAGATGGAGGGTGGGCGATGAGCCAACCTCCGGATCAACCCGACGCTGAGGGGCGCGGCCACGCCGACGGCGCCCACGCTCCAGCTCAGGCCCTGCACCCAGATGGACACGGGCACGACGAGGACCACGGCGGCCTTGGCTACAAGATCGTGCGGTGGTCGGTCGACCATCCACACGCTGTCATCGCCCTCTTTCTATCTCTGCTGTTTCTGGGCATCCTCGCGATCGGATTCATCATGCCCAGGCGGTTTATGCCCTACGTTGAGAGCCCGATGCTGGGCGTCGTCACCGAGATGCCCGGCCTCTCCGCCGAGGAGATGGAGACCTACTTCTCCGGGCCGATCGAGCAACGAATGGTCAACGCGCCCAAGGTCCGGTACATCCGGTCCGTCAGCCAAGAGGGCTTCAGCATGGTGGTGTTGGAGTACCCCTATGGCACCGACATGCAGCAGGCGCAGACCGAAGTTCAGAGCCTGCTGAACGTCGTCCAGGCCGACCTGCCCTCGACGGGCGCAAACCTGAAACCTAGCTGGATCCTCAGAGTCGACCCGCTCAACCTACCCGTCCTCTCGCTCAGCCTGACCGGCGACAAGAGCCAAGGATGGTCGCTGCCAAGACTCCGTGAACTCGCCGACAACGAGGTGCTCAACCGAATCAAAGCGGCGGACCAATCGGTCTACACGGTCTCTACCTTTGGGGGCCACCGACGCCAGCTACAGATCGTCGTGGATCGCGACAAGCTCAAGTCTGTCGGCCTTTCGATGATGGACCTTCGGATGGCGGTCGAAAAGGCCAACGTCGCCCGACCTGCCGGAGCCCTCAACAACGGTCCCAGCGAGACGCCCTTGCGGGTCGATACCCTGGGTCGAAGCGCCGCGGTCATTGGCGCTTACCCGATCAAGGCAATGGGCAACCGGGTGGTCCGGGTGCGCGATGTCGCAGAAGTCAAGGACACTGTTTTTGAGCTCAGGTCTGGCTATCGGCACCTCTATTGGGAGGGTAAGAATCGTGAGCATGGTGAGAGTGGTGAAAAGGGTGAGAAGGGTGAGGAAGGCTCCGGACAACTCTCACAATCCTCGCTACTCTCTCCATCCTCTCCATCCTCACTCCCTAGTGGCGCCCGCTCCGACGAAGCGATCCTCGTCAACGTCCTCCAAAATCCGGACGCCAGCTCCCCCAAGACCATCGACGCGGTGCTCAGGACCGTTCGGCAGCTTGAAAAGGAGTTTCCGGGCATACGGTTCGACGTGGCCTACAACAACGCGAGCTTTGTCGACGTGCTCTTCGAAAATATGCGCGATGAGCTGTTGATTGCGGTCGTTCTCACCGGTCTCGCGGTCCTCTTCTTCTTAGGCGAAATTCGGGGGACAGCCATCGCGCTCACCGCCATTCCGACTTCTCTGGCGATGGCGCTGCTGGCGATGGTCCCGCTCGGCATGAGCCTGAACTCCAGCACCCTCATCGGCCTGCTGGTGGCCATTGGGCGCTTGGTGGACGACGCGATCATCGACATTCACGCCGTCGAGCGCCATCTGAGGATGGGAAAGGACCGGCGGCAAGCCACCATCGACGGCATTTCGGAAGTCCGGCGCTCGGTCTTGGCAGCGACGATCGTGCTCATCATCGCGCTGCTGCCGCTGATGTTCAGCGGCGGCATCACCCAGCTCATGTTCGAGGGCCTTTGTTGGCCGATCATCTTCGGGCTGGTCGCCAGCTATCTGGTTTCGATGACCCTAACGGCTGTCCTTTGCTCCAGGTTCATGACCCTTCCCGAAAGCCGGCAGCGCACCTGGTTCAGCAGGCTCTTGCTGGAGCCGTTCGAGCGGAAGCTCGTGGGCCTGGAGCAAGGCTACGAGCGTGCCATCCGTTGGTTGCTCAAGCACCGGTTCGCGAACTTCGTTCGGATCGGCATCACCGTCATTCTCGGCTTTACCCTGTACTACTTCATCGGCGCGGAGATGATGCCGCTCGCCGACGTGGGCCAGGCCAGCTTGCAGCTTGAAATGAAGCCGGGCGCGAGTTTCAAGGCCACTGAGGAAGCCGTTGGGCGCTTGGAGAGGATCCTGGCGGAAGAGGGTGTTTCCAAGGGCTGGATCACAAACGCCAGCATCGAAATAGGCCAGGAAGGAGGCCCCGGCATGACCACCGGCGGCGCTTACTTCTCGGGATACCAGATGATGTCGGCGAGCGCGGCCTCCGCCATGCTCACGCTCTCGGATAAGGACTCGGGACGTCCCGATGTGTGGACGATCATGGACCGAATCCATTCCCGTGCGATGGAGGAGATTCCAGGCATCCGGCGCATCCAGATTAAGGAGATGGGGGCCGACGTGATGGCCACTTCCCTTGCGCCGGTGGCGCTGGTCGTGTATGGCAAAGACCTTCACACGATCGATCGCCTCGGCAAAGAGGTCCTAAAAATCGCCCAGGAGGAGGCCGTAAATCCAGCCACTGGAAAACCGGACACGGCGCAGCCTTTCCTCTCGTGGGAAATGTCGAAGCCGACGCTACAGGTGGTGGTCGACCAGGAGAAGGCCGCTCGGCACGGTTTGAACCCAGCCGACATCGCGGACCAGGCCTACTACGCCCTGAAAGGCGGATTTGGGATGGAGTTCTTCCGCATGCAGAACAAGCGCCCGACCACCGTCCTGTTCCGATTCTCCGAGTCTGACCGATCTGACTTATCGGACTTGTCAAGCATGTTCTTGACGGGAATGGGCGGCGAACAGGTGCCCATAACGGAACTCGTGACCCTCGAGCAGAGGATGGCGCCGAGCGCCATAGAGCACGACCAGTTGCGTCGCGTCGTCAGCTTCGGCGGCTACTACCGAAAGGACAGCCGCCCCAGTATGGACGTGACCATGGACATCCAAATGCGCGCGCTATCAAAACTCAACTGGCCACCCGGCTATGGATTGGAGGCTCGCGGCGACATGACCCAGATGATGGACAGCTTCAGGCTGATGCTCATAGGGCTCGCCGTGGCGCTGGTGCTCATGTACTTCGTGCTCGTAGCCCAGTTCAATGGTTTCCTGCAGCCGCTGCAGATGCTCTTCAGCCTGCCGTTGGAGCTCTCCGGGGTGTTCTTTATGCTCTGGCTGATGCACCAGGCGTTCAGCACCGTGTCGATCCTCGGCATCATCGTTCTGTCCGGCATGGACATCGTGACGGCGATCCTGATGATCGACCTGATCCTGCATTACCGAAAGTCGGGCCTTCCGCGCAACGAGGCTGTGGCGACCGCGAGCCCGCAAAGGCTCAGGCCGATCCTGATGACCTCGCTGATCACGGTTTTCGTCATGGCGCAGGTTGCGTTCATCCCGAAATCGGGCCTCGACGCCTACCAGCCGCTCGGGACGACCATCATCGGCGGTCTCATCGTCGGCACCGTACTTTCGCTGCTCGACATCCCAATCATGCACACCTTGGTAGACGACCTGGTTCGCTGGTTCCAGGTCCGGTTCCTCAAGGTGGATCCCGCCTCGTTGCCCCCTGTGGAGAAGACATCATGAGTAATCGAATGAAAAGCGGTGCTAGGTCGCCGCATTCCAAAGAGCCCTGTTTGCGCTCCTTTGCGCCTTGGCGGCTTTGCGAGAGATCCCTAGCTCTGGTCTTGCTCTCAATGTGTGTCGGTGGAATCGCGCAGGCCCAGGATCCCCTAACCCTGACGGCAGCTCAGGACCTTGCCAAGACCACGAACCCCCTCCTGAAGGCCTCTGCCAAGGACCTCGCCGCCGCCAGGGCCGCCAGAGGCAAGATGCTCGCCGACTTCCGGCCCATGCTGATGCTGGAAGGAGTCGGGCTCTCCGCAGAGGGCCGCCCCGGAATGACGCCTATGGACCGGCCCGACATGGCGCTGAAATTCGGTGACACCCTTTTCGCGGGCGGCGTCAAGGCCACTTGGAACCTGTTCAGCGGCGGCAGGGAGCGCTCGACGGCCTCGATCGCCGACCGAATGATCGCCATGGCCTCGCGGAGGGCGGACATGGTCTGGCTGGACCTGCTGGAGGAAGTCCGCATGGAGTTTAGCGAGTCGCTTGCGGCTCAGGAGATGCTTGACGGCCTTCATGCTTCGCTCGCCGCCGCGACCCAGATGGAACAGGTCACCCGTGCACGGTTTGAAGCCGGAAAGGTGCCGGAAGCGTTCGTCTTTGGCGCCGTCGCAGACCGCCTCAAGGTGGAGCAAGAGATCGCCGAAGCCGAAGCCGAGCTTGCCGGGGCCATCGCCCGCCTGGTCGTCTGTTGCGGCGCGGAGGTCGCCGGTGGACGGGTTGGCGCCTGGGACCTCCCGCTCGACGCGCCCAAGTCGCTCGACGAAGCGCTTGAGATTGCCTACAAGAACTCGCCTAGGATTGCAGAGATCAAGGCGGAAGCGGAGTCTTGGAGGCTCACTGCCCGTCTGGCACGGCAGAGCGGAGTCCCTGGCGTGTCCGCGTTTGCGGCCGCAGACACCATGGCCTATAGGGGCCAAAACATGGCCGGAGGCTCGGCCGTTGGGCTCTGGCTGAGTTGGCCAATTGGCGACGGAGGCATGCGCAAGGCGCAGGCCGCTGAAGCGGAGAGGAAGGCCGAGCAGTTGGAGGCGATCGTCTCGGTCGAGCGGAACACGATTCGAGCCGCCTTGAGCACCGAATGGGCGAAATGGAAGGCCTCGGTAAAGGTGCTCGATGCCGCCAATGGCCGCATTCAAGCGGCCAACGAGGCCTATCGCATCGCCAAGATCCGTTTCGACGAGGGCAAAGCCATCCGAGTGGAAGTCTCGGAGGCCCTCGCCGATCAGCAGGAAGCCACCATCGGGCTCTCAAAGGGCCGCGACTATCAGAGAAGGGCTTGGATCAAGCTTCAGAGAGCTATGTCCAACCTCGACAAGCCAAGCGGGAGCCAATAACATGACTCTCGCCTCGACTTTTGTTCCCTCGCAACCTCACCGGAAGCCGGGATGCGCCTCCGGGGCGCTTGACCGCGCCCCGTGCGCATTCCCGGCCCCAACCCAAACCACCAGGAAAGAACCTTGAAATCAAAAAAGAACACACTCATCGCGCTGGCAGGCATCTCGCTGTTGGCGATCGGCTTGCCGGCATGGACCGCCAGCGCCCCGACTCCGGAGCAAGGATGCTGCGCGGGAATGACGGCCCAACATGAAGGCCACCAGCACTCCGACCCAGACCATCGGTCGGTCGAGGCGAAGGTCAAGAACGGCGTGCAATTCGCAAGCGTGGTCGCAGACGGCGGCTACCAACCCGGCACAGTGACCGCCAAAGCAGGCATGCGGCTCGAACTGACGTTCACTCTCGGAAAGCGCCCAGGATGCGCATCCACGGTGAGCTTTCCCGGCCTCAAGATCAAGAAGTCCATTCCCGCAGGCAAAGGGGTCGTCATCAAGTTCACTCCCGCCAAAGCAGGCGAAGTGCCGTTTGAATGTGGCATGGGAATGTACAAAGGCAAGATAATCGTCAAGTAGAGACTCTCAGGCTCTGCACAACAGAGGGATTCGTCTGGGCCGCTCGAAGACCCGGGCGAATCCCCTTTCAAACGAAGCGAAGACAAGTCGACCCGCCTCAAGGTCTCACAAGCGCTAGCAGATTGCCGGAAGCCGCGCCTGGAGAGAGCTAATCCAGGGCCTTTCAGCGCGCAACCTGAATCGAGTTGCAGCGAAAGCTCTGGCGCCAACCCATAGGACTCTTGTCCCGCGGACCCCGTACCAATGGACACGAGACCAAAAACTCTACTGGAGGGCCGACCGGTCCACAGAAGCACGCCGTTTGAGCCTAACTGGACCGCTTTGGGTGTTAAGTGACACCCCTTGTCAGCCCATCGGGAGGGTTTCTGCCATGGTCCATCGGACCTATCGGATGAACTATTCGGTAGCCCCTGGCGTTCTGAGGAATAGAAGCGAGCGCACCTAACACACCTAGCTTAGTTTCTGGTCGGTTGGCACGAAAGCAGCGACGCGATCTCCGATTGTTGCCGCCCGCCGTGTTGCCTGGCCTGATCCGCAGGTGCAAGGAGCCGTTGAGCACATGGTCGAAGAAGTCTTGCGTAAATTGGGTTTTGCTGTTGCCATCGCGGTTGTAGCCGGCCTTGGAACAGGGTTTGCCCTCTATCGTCCGATCACGGTTTCCGGACATTCGATGGCGCCGACGCTAGAATCCGGAGATCAGCTTCTGGTGACCCGCTCTATCTGGCCCCAGAGACCCATCGAACGCGGCGACCTTGTCGTATTCAGAGATCCATCAGGAAGCGGATCTCTGCTGATCAAGCGAGTCGTATCGCTGGAGGGCGAAACGGTCTCTGCGTCCCTCTCCCCCTATGCCGAGAGTGACTTCCTGAAACATAAGGCTTATGTTGTACCCAAGGGCAGTTATTACCTATTAGGTGACAACCTATCTGCCTCGATGGACAGCCGCTTGTATGGGGCTGTAGAAGCCAACGATATCGTTGGTAGAGTGGTGCCGATTCCGTGGGATTTGATGGGAGGTTCGCTGCTCGGAATCCTCTGGACATCGCTCGCGGCGTTGTCGCTGTCGGCGGGCACATTCTTCTTGCACCTTCCTGTCGGTCGCGCCAGAGTCCTACCCTGAAGCGCCTACAGCGTGATGTAGAATAGCCTCCATGCGCACCCTTCCAAGTTCCTTGCGGCTGGGCGCAGCCAGCCTCCTGCTGCTATCAGCGGCTGCCGCTCTTCAAGCTGAAATCCTGTACAGGGTCAAGCCAAATGCGGACCATACGAGGCTCGTCGTCAGCATGCAGTTCCTGGCAAAGGCGGGGCCTCTGGAGCTGCAGATTCCCAACTGGGCGCCGGGCTCCTATCGTCTGTCATTCCCCTGGCGCAACGTCCAAGACCTGACGGTGATTGGCCCCAAGGGGACCGAGCTTTTGGCTGAGAAACCGAACGACCACACCTGGAAAGCCGCGGTATCTGAGCCTGGGGCGGTGACGGTCTCTTACACCATGCCTGCACAGGCAACCGGCGGCATCCTTCACTATTCCGGGCCCTCGACTTATCTCTATGTGGTGGGCCGCAAGTCCGAATCCTGCAAGCTCTCGGTCGAGGTGCCGCAGGGCTGGAAAGTGGCTGTGGGCCTTGATGCTGCCAGGGGCGCTGCCAACACCTTTTCGGCAAAAGACTATGACGTATTGGCCGATAACCCGGTCACGCTGGGGGATTTCATCGAGCTCTCCTACACATCGCATGGCAAGCCGCACACCTTGGCGCTCCGAGGCCCCGGGGCGAGTGGTGTGAATAAGGATGAGCTTCTGAAGATGTGCAAATCCGTTTCGGACAGCCAGGGTGACTTTATGGGAGGCCTGCCGTTCAACAAGTACGTCTGGCATTTCAGCGTGAGCCAGGGTACGGGCGGTGGCGGCGGTCTGGAGCATCTGAGCAGCACTCAGATCAGCTTCGCGCAGAACATGACGTCGAGCACGCTGCGCCTGTTTGCCCACGAATACTTCCATCTATGGAACGTCAAACGTATCCGTTCCAGAGTGCTCGGCCCGTTCGACTACACGCAGCTCCCGAAAACGGGCGCGCTATGGTTCTTGGAAGGAACCACAGACTATTACGCCAGCCTGCTGCCCATGCGTTACGGCCACATGAGCCGCGATGATTTCTTCCGAGACCTGGTCTCAAACACCCGCAGCGTCCGTGGCAACGCGGCTCGGCTGGAGGTCAGCCCTCACGACGCCAGCTATCGCGTTCGCGAGGCGGCCAACGGCATGGGCAACAGCAATGGCTACAACATCAGCTACTACAACCTTGGCTGGCTCCTCGGATTCTGCCTGGACATCGAAATGCGCGCGAGGACCAACGGGCGGCGCTCGCTGGATGACGTCACCAGAGCGCTTTGGGCGATGTGCAAAAACGACCAGCCGGGCTTTGAAGAGGACGAGATTCGCAAGCAGTTGGTGAAGTTCGGTGGGACACCGATGGGCGCGGTCTACGACCAGATCGTGATGAAGCCTGGCGAGCTTCCCATCGAAGCGGCGCTTGAGAAGGTGGGATTTAAGCTGGACAGCTCCCCCGAGACCTACGTGGAGCCGGGATTCACGGTTGGCGGGTTCGGCGGTGGTGGGGGCCAGGGCAGCGGCAATGCGACCCCACCTCCTGGAGCGCGCATTTCCGCGGTCAGGGAAATCTCTTCTCCCCTGAGCAACGGAGACTTCCTGGTTGAAGTGAACGGCGTGAGTGTCGTCGGATCGAGCCCGCAGGAGACAAACAACAAGGCCCGAAACGCCGTTGCGGCGCTGAAGGCGGACGTCGTCGCGAAGCTCAAGGTCGTCCGCGATGGAAAGCCAATGGACGTAGAGGTCACGCCCAAGAGCGCTCAGCGTTCGGCACTGCGGGTTAGCGAGCTCCCCAACCCTACGAAAGAGCAGCTTGCCTTCCGTGAGGCTTGGGTTTCTGGGGGAAGGAAAAAGTAAGGTTAGCCCCTCCCTTGTTTTTCACTCCGGTGGAAATGCTTCCCAGTCCCGGCTTGTCGGGAAGGGAGGGGTTGGGGAGGGAGACAAAGTCCCGCCGTCCCTTTGTCCCTTACTTCTCTACGCCAGCGCCTCTTCCGGAACGTCTTGGACCTTGCCCCCCATCAGCTTCGTCACGCATGCAGCGATCGTGATGTCGCCGGTGACGTTAAGCACCGTGCGGCTCATATCCAGAATTCGGTCAATGCCAATACATAGGCCGATGCCTTCCACCGGCACCCCGATGTTCAACAGAACAATCGCAATGAGGGGCCAGGAGCCACCTGGGACTCCCGCGGTGCCCACGCCCGCGAGGATTGAAAGGAACATCACCGTCACCTGTTGGCCGACCTCCAGGTGAATCCCGTAGAACTGGGCGAGGAACAACACCGTGATCCCTTCAAAGAGCGCGGTCCCATTCTGATTGGCAGTGGCGCCCACCGTCAGTACGAACGAGCTGATGTCGCGTGGGAGCCCGACCTCCTCCTCAGCCACCTTGAGCGCCGTCGGGAGCGTGGCGTTGCTAGAGCTTGTGGCGAACGCAGTGACCATCACCGTTCGGATTTGCCTGAAGAACTCCAGTGGGCTGCGCTTGGCGATGGTGAGGATGGCAAGGCTATACACCACGAACTGGTGAAAGGCCAGCGCCACCAGCACGAGGATCGCGTATTTCCCTAACGCCCCTAGCGCATCGAGACCCAACAGCGCAGTGGTCTTGAAGCCCAGCGCGAATACGCCATAGGGCGCCATGCGAAGCGCAAACTCGATGACCTGTTGGGAGACCGCGAAAAGGCCCTCCAGAAACTGCTTGACCGGGAGCGACTTTTCGGCGTCGACTTTCGACATCGCGAGCCCGAACACGATGCCGAAAAACATCAGCGCAAAGAGGCCGCCATCCATGGCCTCCGCAGCCGATTTGACGGGGTTGGTCGGTACCATTTCGAGCACATAGTCCGCCGGCTTCTTCTCACGCGACTCCTTTGCCTTGGCAGCCGCTTTCTCGGCGTCTTTTGCGGCCGAAGAAGGCATGGCAGTGCTTACTTTCGAGTGGTCGATGCCCTCGCCCGGCTTCACCAGGTTGACCGCCGTGATGCCAATCCCAACGGCTATGCCGGAAAGCAAGAGGGTCATGAGCAGGGACAGCAGGCCCACCCTGCCGACCTTTCGGGCGTCGCCGATCTCCATGACGCCCATGACCAGCGCCGAGAACAGCAGCGGAACGACGATCATGAACAGCATCCGCATGAAGATCGTGCCGATCGGCTCCATCACGTTGGCTACCGTCCACACGAAGGTGTCGTCCTTGGCCCAGAGGGCCTGGCCGATCGAGCCGCAAATAGCCCCAAGCACCAGCCCGATCAGGATCTTCGCGTGTAGCGGTATGCCGCGTGTTCGTTCCATGTTGGTGGTATCGATTCAACGACGCGCAGACCTTCTCCTGCTCAGGTTCACGCCTCCCAACAACTCTGAGCCTGCATCCGGGGTACCTTCTGGCCCATGTCTGAGGGTCTCTCCGAGCGCCGGTGCACCTATGATCCGCTGATCGAGTTTATGGCGCGGTTCGAAAACGTCAAGGCGAGCGACGACACCGCCGACCCGTTTGCGGGGCTGACGGTCGAAGAATCCCTCAAGAAGCACATCATCGACGGCATCAAGCGGCACCTGGAGCGGCACCTCGACGAAGCGCTCGAGAGCTATGAGCCGCTGGCCATCGTGAACGACATCCTGCTGGACGGGATGAAGACGGTCGGCGAGCTCTTCGGCTCAGGCAAGATGCAGCTCCCGTTCGTGCTTCAAAGCGCGGAGGTCATGAAGGCGGCGGTCCGCTATCTCGAACCCAAAATGGAGAAGTCGGAGGGGAGCGACAAAGGCTCCATCCTCCTTGCCACTGTCGCCGGAGACGTTCATGATATAGGCAAGAATCTTGTTGATATCATACTGAGCAACAACGGCTATCGTGTGGTGAACATCGGTATCAAGCAGCCGATCAACAGCATCCTCGACCAGGCTTCGGAGCATCGGTGCCAGGTCATCGGCCTGAGCGGCCTGCTGGTCAAGAGCACGCTCATCATGCGCGACAACCTGCTCGAAATGAACGAGCGCGGACTCCAGGATTATCCAGTGATTCTGGGTGGCGCAGCGCTCACGAGGGCCTACGTGGAGCAAGATTTGCGGGCGCTCTACAAAGGCCAGGTGCACTATGCGCAAGACGCTTTTGAGGGCTTGAGGCTGATGGAGGAGATCGGGGGAAGGTCTGAGGTCCGAGGTCCGCGGTCCGAGGGACTGGCCACTGACGATTTCCGTGAGTCGGAAGGGGAAGTCGCGGGTCCTAGTTCGCAGGTCGCAGATGGTGGGTCCGAGAGGGGAGGTCCCGGAACCACCTCCCTCTTACCCTCTCCTCCTCCGGGGCAGGAGGAGGGGGAACCTGTGCTTCCAAGGGTGTCCTCCCACCGCCTCGGCGATACGGACCCGGCGCTGTACGTTTTTGACGGCGTAAGGAGCGAGACTTCAGCAGAAAACCTCGTGCCCGAACTCCCATTCTATGGCGCGCGAAAGATGGCCCGTTTCGACATCTTTGAGCTTTACAAGTACATCAATACCACGGCCCTGTTTCGTGGCCAGTGGAACCTGAAACGGCCCGAAGGCATGGGAAACCCGGAGTTCAACGCCTGGCTGGAGGAGACCGCTCGGCCGGTCTTCGAGCGCCTTCAGAGGGAGCTTGCGAGGGTATTCCGGCCACAGGTCAAGTGGGGCTATTTTTGGTGCCAGTCCGAAGGGAACGACCTCATCCTCTATCATGAAGATCGCAAGACGGAGCGAACAAGGTTCCGATTTCCCAGGCAGAGGGACGGCAGGCGGCTCTGCCTCTCGGACTTCTTTCGTTCAAAGGACTCGGGCGTGATGGACGTCGCCGCCTTTCACCTGGTGACCGTCGGCCCGGACATCTCGATCCACGAGCGAAAGCTCTTCAAAGATGGCGCTTTTCAAGACTACGCCTACGTCCACGGGATGGGAGTAGAGGCCGCAGAGGCGCTGGCAGAGTACTGGCATCGCCAGATTCGGGCCGAGCTCGGTTTTGGGAGCGAGGAGCCGGCCGACATGAAGGGCCTATATGGCGTGAAATATCGGGGCTGCCGGTATTCGTTCGGCTATCCCGCTTGCCCGAACCTTGAGGATCAGGCGAAGGTCATGAACCTTCTCGAACCGAGTGACATCGGCGTGACCCTCAGCGAGGAGTTCATGCTCGAGCCCGAACAGAGCACGTCGGCCATCATCGTGCACCATCCCGACGCGAAGTACTTCAACGTTCGGTAGGCGGGTGCCTGGCAGGACGCCTGTGCCAGCTGCGCACCTGCGGCCAAGACCTTGGGCCCGATGGCCGCGAAGATCGTGCATGTTCGCCAGAGATCCCCCAAAAACAGTCAAGCCTGGGAGCTTGCCCTAGTTGGCTCCCAGGCTGACGATGCTCCCTAAGGGTGTTAGGAAGTTAGGCTTTACGGCGTCGCATCAGAGCCAGCGCGCCGAGCCCGAGCGTGGCCAGCGAGGCTGGCTCGGGAACGAGTCGGATTTCATCGAGGGTCAAGTCGCCATTCTTGACAGGGTCAATCTGGACGATCAACTGGTCCACGTTCGCTGAATCGTACGACCCGAACGCGCCATCAGTGGAGGCGACCGTGATGGTTGTCGGCGAAGCAACGGGTCCAAAGGACTTGCTCCAGCCGCCGATGCTGAATTCTGAGACGAAGATGACGGTTACCGAAAAAGCCAGATCCGCCCTCACTACGTCCAGTTCCATAGCGCCCCAGGACGAAAGGTCGGCATTGGTGCTCGTTGAATAGAACAAGCCATTGCCGCCACTCGCGCCGGTACACAGGTAGCCCAGCCAGAACGAACTGGCATTGCCAAAGTCATTGGAAAGAGCGCAGACCCCGGGTCCAGCAAGGCAGTCGATACCGCTGCTCAGGCCAACGTCCGACGTGAACGTGCTTGTCTGGAGGGCGCGAGAACCGCCCAGCATCGTACCACCCGATGCCCAAGTCGAGTGGAACCCAAGCCCAACCACGGACGAGGTTTGAGACAAGCTGGAAAAGTCGTCAACGACGATGGGAGCAGCCATGGCCGAACCGGCCAGGCACGCCCCAAAAGAGAGGAGCATCCATTTACGCATTTTTTCACCTTTTCGCTAAAAGCAAAATAAGGAAACGACTGCAGTTTCTCTCAGGTTGAAGGAACCTGGCACAGGTAAAAATACCTGTTGTTGAGCAAGCTCCAGGTAAGAACGCGGGGCTTTGGCACGTTTCGGTCTTCAGGTTGAAGACTTTGCCCTGCTCGCGGGTCGCATACACTAGTACTTTAGCAGTGGTTTCTGGGGGCATGGCTGGATGCTTGCCACGCCCCGCGAAACGGTGAGTTGCGGAGTTGATCCGCTGCGTATGTTGTTAGCGGCTTCGTCGCTTTCGCGCCACGCTGAACAGGCCAAGGCCGAGCACCGCCAAGCTGGCAGGCTCAGGAACGAGCCGAATCTCGCTCATGCCGAGGTCGCCGTCCGTCGCCGTCAGGAACCGGATCGCGATTGCATCCACGTTGCCCATGTCCGTCGTACCGCCAAGCCAGTCCGCCGTCGCATCAAGCGAGATCGTCGTCGGCGAAGCGATCGAGCCAAACGACTTGCCCAAGACGAGCACTCCCGCGTCCGAGTAGAACTCAACCATCACGTCAAAACCGAGGTCGGCCGAGACCATGTCAAACTCGATTCCGGTCGTACCGGAGAGATCGGCGTTCGTCGAAGTGCTGTAGAAGAACTCTCCGGCAGCGGCGAAAGCACCCGTGCAGAGGTAAGCGAGCGAGAAGCGAGCCGAGTTTCCGGCATTGTCCGACGCCGCGCCAACGCTGGGAACGATGTTCCAGGTGCTTTCAAGACCGTAGTCCGATGTCAGCACGTTAATTCCGAGGCCCCGAGAACCACCGAGCATGGTGCCGCCGCTTGCCCAGACGGCGTCGTTTGCCACGCCAGTCACGGTCAGGCTCTGACCCGTAAGGCTTGAGAAGTCATCGACGAGAAGAGCAGCCTGAGCCGAAACGACCAGGCCAACTCCCATACTGAGGAGCATTAGTTTTCGCATATTGTCCACCTTTCAAAAATCGAAGAAGGAAACGGCTTGAGTATCCATCACAGCTGTAGTGGATAACACTCCATAAAATGCCTGACTTATCGCATTACATTGTTACTATTATCAGGTTTTAGATCCGTTTGATTTATCCCATGAAATGAGTCTATAGAAATTGCTGACAGCGTTGTTACCTGCTAGCACGTAGAACGTACAGCCAGCAATAGAAATGGGGCGCCCCAGCACGCTTGCTGGAGCGCCCCAAGTCGCAATCGGAGCTTTCTGCTTGCCTTATTTGCGTCGGCGTCGGATGAGTCCGAACGCGCCGAGGCCGAGGACGGCCATCGAAGCGGGCTCAGGCACCAGGCGGATCTCCTTCATGCCCAAGTCGCCGTCGGTCTGAGTATAGAAGCGGATCGTCAACGCGTCCACAGAGGCCATGTTGATGCTGCCATAGGAGTAGTCAGCCACGCGGTCAATCGAGATCGTCGTGGGCGAACCGATGGCGCCAAAGCTCTTGTACCAGCCTTCGAGATAAGCGCCGTCAGCCCAAAACTGGACTTCGACGTCAAACCCGAGGTCAGCAGAAATCATGTCGATCTCCATGGCCTTGGTTCCCGAGAGGTTAGCATCGGTCGAGGTGCTGTAGAAGAACTCGCCCGCAGCAGAATAGGCGCTGGTGCAGAGATAAGCGAGCGAGAAGCGCGCCTTGTTTCCGGTCTGGTCCGAAGCAGCGCCCACGCCAGGAACGATGTTCCACTTGCTGTTGAGGCCGTAGTTGGAGCTCAAAACGTTGATGCCAACGCCCCGGGAACCACCGAGCATCGTGCCGCCGCCCATCCAATTGCTGTCGTTGCCAACGCCGGTCACGGTCAGAGTCTGGCCCGTGAGGCTTGTGAAATCGTCGACGAGAAGGGGCATTGCCGAAGCCGAAGCGGCCAAGCTCGCACCCATCGCAAGAATCATAATGTTTCGCATTTGTTCCACCTTTGAATCAAAGTAGTCCTGGCCGGTGCGGCACTGCCTAGATCGAAAGCTCTATCGTCCTTACTGCCAGGGTTACCGGCAGATCGGCTGGAGCGCACATGTACCAGGGCATGCTCCTTCGAGATGCACCTAATGCACCGCAAGAGGCAGACCAATTGGCCAAAGGTGGGAACCAAAATGCCTAACAATCGGCAATAGGTAGTATAATTACTGGCCGCTTCCGACGAATTCGACCTTTCCGCCAAACTTCCTCGCGATTGGCTCAAAGACCTTGAACTCGTCAGAGGCGGCAGAGGCAGGGATAACGGTCGCGACATATACGCCCGGCTTTCCGTCCTGCAGCTTTGCGTAGGTCGCGGCGTAGCCGTCCGCGTCGATGTACTTCAGGGCCTCAAGCGCCTTCTCCTTCGACGGGAAGGAGAGAGCGATCCGGATCGTTATCGGGACGCCCGTGGGCTTGGGCTCGACCTCATACGGGTTCTTCATCGCCATCGGCGTCACACCGTCCGGCCCGGTGCGGATGGGAACCCGCAGCGAGTCGAGGAGCTCGCCGCCCCTCTTTGCCGCGAAGTCGGCGATCCACTTCTGTGCTTCGGCCCGGTCCCCAGCATCCTTCGGCGCGTGGAACATCAACACTTGAACTCCAGGGTTGCGCAAGATGCTCGTGTCCACGTCCACAGGCGCTTCGTCCAGCCCGTCGTGAGGGACGCCCATCGGAAGCGTAACGATCCAAGCGACATCCTTGCTCTTGGCAGGGCTGGCTGCAGTTACCGATGAGACGGACTCCGGCGAGAGTGAGGTGATCTTCGCCTGCCTTCTCGAAGCGCATCCAACAAGGAACAGAAGGGCCATCAGCGACAACGCGAAGGGCCATGAGGCACACACAAGCGCTCGCAAGGCGGGCTTGCCACCCAACCTATCCTGCCGGCGCCCTTCCCTGCCAAGTAAAATCTTTGCCATGCCCAATCCGATTACGAACGGCCCAAACGGCCTCGTGGTTCCCGACGATCCCATTATCCCCTTCATCGAGGGCGACGGAACGGGTCCCGACATCTGGCGATCCAGCGTTCGCGTGTTCGATGCTGCCGTCGAAAAGGCGTATGGCGGCAGAAAATCGGTCGCTTGGCAGGAAGTCCTGGCCGGAGAGAAGGCGTTCAACGAGACCGGGAGCTGGCTTCCCGATGCGACCTTGGAGGCCTTCCAAAAATACCTTGTCGGGATCAAAGGCCCGCTCACGACGCCGGTCGGCGGAGGCATTCGCAGCCTGAATGTGGCCCTGAGGCAGATCCTCGACCTCTATATCTGCCTGCGCCCGGTGCGATGGTTCACCGGCGTGCCCAGCCCGGTGAAGGACCCTGGCGCGGTGGACATGGTGATCTTCCGCGAGAACACGGAGGACATCTATGCGGGCATCGAATTTGCCGCCGGCAGTGAGGAAGCGCAGAAGGTGCTCGACTTCTTCGCCAAGGAGTTTCCCAAGCAGTTTGAGAAGATCCGGTTCGGCACGGTGGAGAAGACTCAAGCCTTCATGAGCGCCACCGGACAACCTGGCGAAGCATCGGTCCAGGTCGGACTTGGCCTAAAGGCGGTTAGTTGGCAAGGCACGGGCCGGCTGGTCTATGGGGCCATCCAGTACGCCATCGCGAACCACCGTAAGAGCGTGACCTTGGTCCACAAGGGCAACATCATGAAGTTCACGGAAGGCTACTTCCGGGACGCCGGCTACGACATCGCCGAACAGGTTTTCGGGGCGCAGACCTACACCTGGCGGCAATGGGAGAAGACCAAGGCCGCCCGGGGCGAAGAGGCCGCCAATGCCGAGCAGAAGGCCGCGCTCGACTCCGGCAAGATCCTAATCAAGGACGCGATCGCCGACATCACCCTCCAGCAGGTGCTCACCAGGCCGCGGGATTTTGAAGTCATCGCGACCCTGAACCTCAACGGCGACTACCTCAGCGATGCGCTCGCGGCGCAGGTCGGCGGCATCGGGATCGCCCCGGGCGGGAACATCAACACCGTCACCGGCCACGCGATCTTCGAGGCCACCCACGGCACCGCGCCGAAGTATGCCGGTAAAGACGTCGTCAACCCGTGCTCTGTGATTCTCTCGGGAGAGATGATGTTCCGCCACATGGGCTGGACGGAGGCGGCGGACCTGATTCTGAAGGGTGTCGAGGGCGCCATTAGCTCAAAGCGGGTCACTTATGACTTTGCCAGGCTCATGGACGGCGCGACCGAGATCAGGTGCTCCGAGTTCGGGGACAATATCATCGCACATATGTAGGGATGATGGCGCTTCACAGGGACAGGCATTGGTCCGCTGGTGTCAAGTCACCTATAATAGGGGCGATGGACTACCGAGCTCACATCTCGATCAATCCAGCGGTTCGATCCGGCAAGCCATGTGTGAAGGGCACACGCATCACTGTGTTTGACGTGCTGGATTCCATGTCAAGCGGGATGTCCGTCGAAGAGATCGTCTCAGACTTCCCGCAGTTGACCCGTGAGGCCGTCCTGGCTTGTCTCGGTTACGCAGCCGATCGGGAAAGAAAGGTCTCGCCGACAAGGGCATGAAGCTCCTACTCGACGAAAACTTGTCTCCAAGGCTCGTGTCTCTGCTCGCAGATTCGTTTGAACTGGTTTCAGATGTTGTCACTGAAGGGCTCATGGGACAGCCCGATGAGGCGGTTGCCAACCACGCGATCGACAATGGACTAACGATCGTGAGCAAAGACTCCGATCTTGTTGAGGCCGCCGTTGGCAGCAATGGCTTACAGAGAGTCATTTGGATTCGATTGGGCAACTGCTCAACTCAAGCGGTGTATCTGCTGCTGAACAGTAGCCCCATCGAATTTCAGATTTCGAGGCGTCGGATGATGCAGTGTTGGAACTGCCCTAGTACCCCCCAGGCGGCGCCTTAGCCTTCACGGCAAACCACTGAAGCCCCTTCTTGTGCCTCCAAAACGGCAGGTCCCCGGAATACCCGTAGTACCTCGGCCGCTCGTCCTTGGAACGGTCTGTCTCGAATTCGGCCGAGAGTTCAAAGGTTGCACTGTCCTTTACCCTGTAGCCGTACTGCTTCCCGGTCACCGGGTCCGCCATCTGCCCTCCATAGCCGGAGCTCGCTTCAGCATATAGCTTCGCTTGATCCCTTGGCAGCGTGTGGTGATTCACAAAGTAGCCCCTGGCCACTTGGACAAGCTGCTGAAGGTCCTCGACGCGGCGCTCGTCTGCCTTTTCCATCCTGGCCTGACTGGGCGACCCGACCACCCACAAGCCCGCAATGATCGCCGCCAAGACGCCAAGTACCACTAACCAGCTCACGATCCGCAGCGATCTCCCAGTGTTCGGCCCTTCCGTGCTCACGGGACCCTCCGTTCGCCGCGGCGAAGCTCCCACAGATAGAATCCGAAGATGCTCCCTGAAATGGCCAGCACAATCGCCGATTTCAGGAGCGTTCGCGCGACGAATTCGCCGCCCAGTGCTCCGGCAAGCAGCACGATCAGCGTCGTCAGCACGGTGCTCGCGGCAACGAATAGAGTCAGGTACGTCAGCCATCGGCGCACTGGAGAAGCGCGTCGTTCGGGGTCTTTGGCATAGCTCACCAGATGGCTCCGCGTAAGCAGGAACCACACCGGAAACGAGACGATGAGCGAGGCGATAAGCCATCGCGTGCTCTCGTTCCGATAGGAGTCTTCATAGGCCGCATAGGGCTCCCTTATCGGGTCCGGCATCATGGTGTCCACAAAGCCGCACAGCAGGTTCGCCAAGGAGATCGCCGCCGTGTAGAGCATCATGAAGGTGACCAGATAGAGGAATGCTTCCCGGGCTGATCCAGATGTGCGCCGCAAGGGCACTGGAACCGGGAATGGGACGTCGGCAAAGCGGGAAATCGCGTCGTCGACTTCGTCGGCTTGCCAGCCGGCTTGGGAAAGCACGTCGCGAACCTCTTCACGGCTCTTGCCGGCGAGCAGCGCGTCGCGCACGAATTGAGTCAGTTCGGCCGTCATTGGACCGCCCTCCTATCTTCGCCTTTGGAATCTCAAGAAGATCCAGGGCATCCGAAGTTTATATCTTTACTGACTTGATATACTACACTTCGCCGGAAGGATTCCGGTTTTTCAGGTCCTATTCGCCGATCAACCGTGTATCGCCCAATGACGGCAATCTGGCTCGCAACGGCTGCTGATCGGTGGGAATCTGTTTCACGAGGAAGTCTGAACGTCAGCGTGGAGCTTGAAGCCCGCTTTCTCTGAATCCTTCACCGCGGGAGTAGGCGGCCGAAAAGTGTCGGCTACCGCCCGCTTCTCGGCGGATCCTTTGTACCTTTGCCAGCGAGGTATACAAATTCAGAAATTGGCTGCTGAATCAGCACAAAGAAATATAGATGATGATTTTAAGCATTACCTATACTAAAATGTCCCCATCGGGCTCCTCCAAGGCCAGGCGAGATTCTTGGCTACAGGGAAGCATGGCGGACGATGGGGTTCGCGCCTGAACGGGCAAGAGAGCGTTCATGCCGCAATTCCATTGGCCCAGTTGACCGAAGCTGGGGGATCGCTTGAAACCGGGAAACAAGCTGCAGAGCTTTGATCGTTTGACAAGCAATACGCTCATTGCGTCCGCCATCGTGCTCGTCTTGGCGCTGCCCTTCAATGGCGTCATGGGAGTTGGCTACGGGCCAAAGTGGGCCGCCGAATCTCGCATCCAGATGGCCAGCGCGTTGGCCTTGACCTTGGTAGTGCTGTGTAGCGGATGCTCCATTCGGGGAGGGGTTCTTTACAAGAAGTGCGTTTGGGTGACCGTTGCCTGCCTGCTCGGGATAGCCTTTTGGATGTGGGCGCCCTCTTGGCTCAATTTGTCTGCTTGCATCGTAATGGCAGGCATGGGATTCACGTCCATCTACCTTCAACTGAATCAGCCTGCAGAGGCATGCAGCCAACCGATGCCGTCCGCATTGCAGTCTCCATCAAGCAGCAACGGCAAGGTTGACCGACGCGTCCTGGCGGATCCCGAAGCCGAAACTATAGTGTCGGTTTCAAAGGGCATCGTACAAGAGACTGGAGCGAGCGGATCTGTATTGATCTTCGACGGGACAGACATTCCTGTTCGGACCGTTTTGGCCGGGTTGGCAAATGGAAAAACGACGGGGGATTTACTGCAAGAATTCCCCATGCTCACCGAGGAGCATATCCATGCCGCGATCGCCTACTCGGCGGCATCGATGATCGCCTCTCCTCCAGCAGAGTCTGCGCGTCAAGGCCCCCGCCTCCACTAAGGGCGGCCCCCAATTGCGATCGTCGGGAGGCGCAAACTCCAACCGTTTGAAGTGGCAGCGATGGCCTACCTAGCAAACACCAGTTGATTAGTCGTCCTTGTTCGGATGGAACTTCTCCGCCGGGAAGCGCTCCTTGGGACGCACCGACTGCCACGCCGCGCGCGCCACCACGTCGGCATCGGCGACGTCCACGTCGCCCCAGTCCATTTTGGAGCTCAGCTCCGCCAGCCTACGCGCTTCGCCGGTCAGCGAATTGGCCGGAGGGTTCATCTCGTCGAGCGGCACCCTGTTGGGGATAGATTTGAAGGGAGCCAGGTTGGGTTTGTCGACGAAGCATGCGCGGAGCGGAGTGGCCACACGGTCGAACCGCGTCAGCGCAGGGAATCCCAGTACAAGGCCCATCGTTCGGATAAACGAGGTGTGATTGTAAAACTCGGAGACCACCGCGCCTCGCCGCGTATACGGCGAGATCCCCTGGGCCACCGTCCGGTGCCCGTCCACGTGGTCGGGGCCTAGCTGTGAGTCGTCTTCGATGACAAGGATCAGCGTGTCTTTCCAGAACTTCGAGTTCGTGATGGCCTCGACGATTCGTCCCAGGGCTAGATCGTTGTCGGCAGTCATCGCCCTTGGCGTCGGCATCCCCGCCGAAGTGCCGTTGGTGTGGTTGTTTGGCAGAAGCAGGATGCTCAACGCGGGCATCTCGCCGCCATTCACCCAGGACCGGAAGTCCTTCAGGAACTGATCGGCCCGCCACTGGTCGCTGACGATCGACGGGAAGCCGATATAGTTCGGGTGCAGCACCTTTCGAAGCGCAGCCTGGCTGGTGACCGCCCGAATCTCGTACTTGCTCCCACCGGCCTTGTAGTCGGTCCAAAGCTGCGTCCAGGTCGGCGCCTTTCCGGTCGCGGGGTCTCGCACCAGGGGCCTATCGACAAACTCGCCATAAACCCGCACAGGGATGCGGTTGGCCGTCGCTGCGGTCCAAAGGAAGCCGTTGGGACTGAAGGCAAGCGGATCGCCCCCGTCATAGGGGTAGCTGCGCGTGTTGGCGGAGTAGTTTTGTTCGGTATAGGCGTTGGCAATGGCGGTCGAGGTCCACTGGTGCCCGTCGGCGGAGTTGGTGCCACTTGTGTACACGTTGTCCAACAGCACGAACTGCCTCGCAAGGGCATGGGCGTTGGGGGTCACGTCCTCACCAAAGATGCAGATTGAAGGGTCGCCGTTCCCTTCCTTGATGTCCCCAAAGTCCACGTCGTAGGTGTGGTTCTCTTTGATGATATAGACCACGTGCTTGAACACGCTGGGTTCGCCGACACGCTCCGGGATGACCGCCGGAGGCTGGTTGCGACGCGCCGGCTGTTCCTCTCCCCAGCGGCTGTTCGACGCCACCTGGGCGCTCAGGGCTGGAAGTTTCGCGAGGGCGTCTGCAACGTCGACAACCTGGAACGCGCCGACATTATCGTGAACGCCGAATCTGGTGGTTTTGCCCTTCAGCCGGTTCCCAAACCCCTTGGAACAGGCCACATAGAGCTTCCCTGCTTTCTGGCGCACCGCGATCGGATACCAAGCAGTTGGGATCTGGCCGGCCAGTTTCCAGACGTTGTTCTCCCTCTGAAGCACGGCAAGGGCGTTGATCCCTCCGCAGGACACGAAAAGGGTCTGCCCATCATCGGAGAAGGCCACCCCCGTCGGTTCATGGCCGAAAGTTGGCTCGATCGGCGGCCTCAATCCGACGGTCGCGAGCTTCTTCCCCGCCCGAGGATCGATCAGGGTGACCGTATCGCCGTCCGAATCGGCGACGGCCAGAAGCTCCTTGTTTGGGGAATAGGCCATCCCCGACGGCTGCCTGCCCGTCTCGACATGAATCGGATTGGCATACTGGGGTCCGAAAAGAGTCACACTCCCGCGCGAAGCCGCATCGGTTCCCGAGTCGATGGCCACCAGAGTCCCGGCCGAATCGGCACCCGGCTCGTTTGACCCTGCCAAGCGCCCTCCCCGGTTCGCCACAGCGTAGCCACCGCTTCCATCCGAGGCGACGGCATAGGGCGCGGCTTGGGTCGCGATCGTCTCGCGAAGCTGCTCCGTACCGCTGGAGCCGATGCCGCTCAGATCGTATCGGAGCACAGCGTTTCGCCTACCCAAGGCCACCCACATCTGCGTCGGCGTCGAGCCTGCGGCGAGTCCCGTGGGCTGTGGATTGCCACCCTTGATCGTTTGCAAATCGGTAGGCTGTTCCGGCTTGAAGGTTCCAGCAATCGCCCAGCGGTCGCCCTCGCGCCGGACCAACGTAAGCTGGCCCTGATCTCCGCTGACCCAAATGCTGCTGCCATCTTGGTTCCAGGAGATGCCCAGGGCCCCGGTTCTCAGCCTCACCTCGCCGCGAGGCTTACCGTCAGCATCGAAGAACGCCACCCTTCCAGTACACATCACCGCCACGACGCTCCCATCGGGCGACAGGGCAAGGTCCTTCGGGCGGGCGCCCTCGATCCTCTGAACGAGGCCAAAGGGGGTGAGCCGCTGGTCGGTCGTCACCAAGAACGTGCCATCGGGCTGTTCCCCGGGGGTTACCCGATCGGCGACGTACCGATACAAGGTGAAGCCCGCTGCCCCCATGGCTGCGAGCAGCACGGCAGGTACAAGAGTGCGGCGAAGGATCGGTGCCAGAGCCAAAGTCTCAAACCTCCAGACGACTTTGGTGAAGTTACCTTTTTGGCGAAGGTGTCTTGGCATGAAAAGTCCCCGTCGGACCAAGGTCCGACGGGGACTGTGGGCGCTTCGGCTATTTCTTGGTTCCGCGCTTGGAGGCGCCGGCCCGCGCTGGGGGCGCCGTTTGCTTGGAAGCAGGGGCCTTGGCTTTAGCCTTGGCGGCCTGATCCTTGGCCCACTTTTGACAGGTGGGGCAGGGGCACACATTGGCGATGCCGAAGGGCGGTTGCGGGACTCGTGCTCCTTGGGGTCCAAAGCCCGGTCCGCCGGGACCTCCCTGCATCGGGGGCATCATTCCTCCTTGGGGACCCTGGCCTCTCCGACCCGGGGGTCCAAAGCCCGGTCCGCCGGGACCTCCCTGCATCGGGGGCATCATTCCTCCTTGGGGACCCTGGCCACGCCTACCCGGGGGTCCAAAGCCCGGTC
>JACRPN010000004.1:184754-236507 GCA_016223145.1 Armatimonadota bacterium
CGGGGGCATCATTCCTCCTTGGGGACCCTGGCCTCTCCGACCCGGAGGACCAAAGCCCGGTCCGCCGGGACCTCCCTGGGTTCCGCGTCTTCCCTGGGGTCCCAAGCCCGGTCCACCTTGATGGCCAAAACCGGGACCGCCCTGCATCGGAGGCATAGGCACACCGGGCTGGCCGGGAACGCGCGCTCCCTGGGCGCCAGGACCTCTTTGTCCGGGAATCGGAATCACGGGGAAACCCTCGCCAACGGGTCCCTGGGGCGCGGCTGCGGGCGGCATCTTTGAGAACTTCTCGCGCTGCTCCTCGGTGAAGACCTGCAGGAGCTTTTCGCGCTCCGCCTCATGCAGGGTGTCCAGCTTCTGCCGGCGCTCCTCGGGCTTCAGGTCTTGCTGCGCCCTAACCGCCTGGCCGGACTTTCGCGTCTCCTCCAGGATCGCCCGCACCTTCGCCGCCTGCTCATCGGTCAACTGCAGGCCCTCGCGTAGGACCCTGAGTCGGATTTCCAGTCGTGGACCGGGCGCGCTTTGGGCCTGTACAGGCGGTGTTGGCTGGCCAATCTGGATTGGGGCGATCTCGTCGCCTTGCCCAAACGCCGTCGCCACCGCCATGGCCGCAAGTGCCATCGTCAGGGTTCGCGCTGTCATCTTGGTTTTCATCGTCTCACCTCTATCGGAAAAGGCCGGTGCTCTGGCCTCTTGCACCCCATTCAACGACATCAAAATGAAAGAACTCTGAAAAGCCCCACTTTCACGCCATTTTCATCCAGTGCGAGGCATCCTAAGGTTGGAGGGTCTGGCGTATGCTGGACAAACCCATGAAGATCCTGGTGGTCGAGGACGAAGCGGCGATCTCGTCGGTGATCGAGCGCGGGCTGCGCGAGGCCGGCTACGAGGTCGCTGTCTGCGACAACGGCCTGGATGGATTGGAAGCCGCTGAGGGCCGCACGGCAGGACTGATGATCCTCGACCTCATGCTCCCCAAAATGGACGGCTGGCAGGTCTGCGAACGAATCCGCGCGGACCGCAACCCCATGCCGATCCTCATGCTCACCGCGCTCGACGCTCTCGATGAGCGGGTCAAGGGGCTCGACTGCGGTGCGGACGACTACCTCACCAAACCCTTCGCCTTCCCGGAGCTTCTGGCTCGAGTGCGTGCGCTCCTGCGCCGCGACAAACTCCACAAGAGCCGCGTGATTTGCGCCGCCGATCTGGAGATCGACACCGGCGCGCGAACCGTGACGCGGTCCGGAAAGGACATCCGGCTGACGCCAAGGGAATTCGACCTTCTGGAGGCGCTCGCGGCCAACGAGGGGCGCGTGCTGACCCGCGAGGTGATTCAGGACCGGGTCTGGATGGCCGACGACCGCTATTCGAACACTGTGGACGCCTTCATTCGGCTGCTTCGCAAGAAGGTGGACGCCGAGTTTGACCTGAAGCTGATTCACACCATTCACGGCGTCGGCTATTCGCTTCGCGCAGATGGAGGGGCGGACATTTGAGCGGCCTGTCGGTCTCGACGCGCCTGACGCTCTGGAACGTCGCCACCGCCGGCGTGCTCGTGGCCCTGCTGGGCCTGGGCGTTTCATGGAAGGCCAGGACCGACCTGCTCGAGGGCGCGGATCGTGAGCTCAGGCAGCGTGCCGACCGGTTCCAGCGGTCCGGCTTCGGCCGCATGATGCCGCCGATGCTGGGGCCCGCCTCCGGGATGGCCCCAGGCATGGGCCCAGGCCGATCACAACCTGGACAGCCCCCAGGTAACCCCGCGGGCCTTGGACGGGGCGAAAACCCGCCGCCATATCCGGGCAGCGTGCCTAGTCCTCAGCCCGGGGAACCGCCTCACCAGGCTCAAGAGGGCGGGCAGATCTCAACTCAAAGCAGACCAGGACAGGGACTTAGGCGCGGGCAGAGAAGGGTTGCGCCCCCACAAGCAGACGGAACGACCCCGGGCCAAATGCCTCCAGCGAATGGGCCGTTGGCCGGCCCAATGGGACAACGTGGACCGGGAATGCAGCGCCAGGGCGGCCAGCCTCAGCCGACCGACACCTTAAGGCCCCGGCTTCTGAACGACCTGGAAACCGCCAAGGTTAGGGGCTCGGACCCCGCCTGGGACTTTGCGGCTTTTCAGGACGCCCTCCAGGGAAAAGAATCCACAACCACCGTGGACCTTCAGGGCGAGTCGTACCGCATCTACACGCGCCCGCTCCCGCAAGAAAGCCCAGACCGCGTGGTCCAACTCGCGCACCCACTTTCCGCGACGTACCGCGCGATCAACGGGATCAATCGCACCCTCTTGGCGTTCACGCCGCTCTCGCTGCTGCTCGTGGCTCTGGCCGGCTTCTTTGTCACAAGGAAGGCGCTGCGGCCCGTCGGCGAGATGGCCGCTGCGGCAGAAACCATCACGGCCCAGAGCCTGGCGGGGCGCCTCCAGACCAGGGGCGCGGACGAGTTCGCAGCCCTGGGCCAGACCATCAACGGCATGCTCGGACGGCTCGAACGGGCGTTCCGTGAATTGGAGGACGCCATCGAGCTGCAGCGCAGGTTCACCGCGGACGCCTCGCACGAGCTTCGAACGCCGCTCGCTGCTATTAAAGCCAACACAAGCCTGGCGCTCACCGGGGGCGAACGGCAAGCGGCGGACTACCGTCAAGCAATCGAGAGCATTGACGCGGCGGCGGAGCGCATGAGCGTGCTCGTTCAGGACCTCTTGACGCTCGCTCGCGCCGATGGCGGGCGCATTGCGCTGGACCGGGAGTCCCTCGACCTTCGCGACGCGATCGAGACCTCGGTTGCGGCCTATCAGGGCAAGGGCGCCCCGATCGAAGTCACGATGCCAATGGAGGCCGTTTCGGTGCTGGGCTCCGAACTGGCTTTGGTCAGGCTGTTCGAAAACCTCCTGAGCAATGCCGCCCGGCACGCGCCCAAAGACGGCAGGATCGAGGTCGCCGTCGCCGAAGCCGAAGGCTACGTGGAGGTCACCGTGTCGGACTCGGGCGAGGGTGTGGACGACGAGCAGATGCAGCACCTTGGCGAGCGCTTCTTCCGGGCCGAAAAGTCGCGGGCACGATCGGAGGGCGGCTTCGGCCTCGGGCTCGCCATTTGCAGGAGTATCGCCGAGGCGCACCAAGGTTCGCTCACCTTTTCACGGTCCCCGCTGGGCGGCCTGTCCGCCACAGTTCGGCTTCCCCGGTAATATCTGCCCACAATGGAAACCCTCGGCAGCCGGCTACACCTCGAAGACGAGCAGCTTCGGCAAAACCACGACGCGATGGAGTCGCTCGTCGCAGACTTTCGCGAAAGGCTGCGCGTCGCAAAGCTGGGCGGGGGCGAGGAGGCGGTCGCCAAGCACAAGTCTCGCGGCAAGCTGCTCGCGCGAGAGAGAATCGAGGCGCTCATCGATCCCGGCGCCCCGTTTCTGGAGTTCAGCGCACTGGCCGCGCACGGCATGTATGATGGCGGAGCGCCCTGCGCGGGCATCATCACCGGCATCGGGCCGATCCACGGCCGACCCTGCGTCATCGTCGCCAACGACGCGACGGTCAAGGGCGGCACCTACTTCCCTGTCACGGTCAAGAAGCACCTTAGGGCTCAGGAAATCGCGCTGGAGAACCACCTTCCCTGCATCTATCTGGTGGACTCCGGCGGCGCGTTCCTGCCCCTGCAGAGCGAAGTCTTCCCCGATCGCGACCACTTCGGGCGGATCTTCTATCACCAGGCCCTGATGTCGGCTCGCGGCATCCCGCAGATCGCCGCTGTGATGGGTTCCTGCACGGCAGGCGGCGCTTATGTGCCTGCCATGAGCGACGAGACCGTTATCGTGCGCGGCCAGGGCACGATCTTCCTGGGCGGGCCACCCTTGGTCAAGGCAGCGACGGGCGAAGAGGTCACCGCTGAGGACCTCGGCGGCGCGGACGTGCACACGCGCCTGAGCGGCGTGGCCGACCACATCGCCGAAGACGACGCTCACGCGCTCGAAATCGTGCGCAACATCGTCGCCTGCCTCGGCTCACGGCCCCGCCTGTGGGGACTCGACTCCTCCGACCCCCAGGACCCTGCGTTTGATCCCAAAGACCTTTATTCTCTTGTTCCCGTCGACCCGCGCCAGCCGATGCCGATGCGTGAGGTGCTCGCCAGGTTCATCGATGGCAGCCGCTTCCAAGAGTTCAAGGCCAACTACGGGACGACCCTGCTTTGCGGCTTCGCTCGGTTCCACGGGCACCTTGCCGGGGTGCTCGCCAACGACGGAATCCTCTTCAGCGAGTCTGCCCTCAAAGGCGCGCACTTCATCGAGCTGTGTTGCCGGCGCGGCGTACCCATCGTGTTCTTTCAGAACATCACGGGGTTCATGGTGGGACGCAAATACGAGAACGAGGGCATCGCCAAGAACGGCGCGAAGCTGGTCACGGCGGTCAGCACGGCCAACGTTCCCAAGTTCACGGTAGTCGTCGGTGGAAGCTACGGGGCCGGCAATTACGGGATGTGCGGGCGCGCCTATCAGCCGCGACAGATGTGGATGTGGCCGAATGCGCGCATCTCCGTGATGGGCGGGGAGCAGGCCGCCGGGGTGCTCGCGACGGTGAAGCAGGACCAGCTCACAGCCAAGGGTCAGCCGATGTCGGACCAGGAATTGTCTGACTTCAAGGCCCCCATCCTTGCCAAATACTCGGAGGAGTCCTCGGCCCTGTACGCGACCGCGCGACTCTGGGATGATGGGGTGATCGACCCTGTGGACACGCGCCGAGTGGTGGCTCTGGGGATCGAGGCCGCGCAATACGCTCCGATTCCGCCTGCGGGCTTCAGCATGTTCAGGATGTAGGTTTGCCCGAGACCAGGTGGTTCACGAGCCGCTCGAGGTTCTCCTGAACGCGGACCTCGCGCATACCGAACCAGGTCGCGCCCATGTTAAATCGCACCGGGCTCACGCCGGCCCGTCGCGCATACTTGAAGATCTTTCCGGCGAGAATCCAGTCGGCATAGGAGTCAGCATCCTCCTCGTCGATCACGTAGGGCGCGAGCAGGCGTATCCACTTGTCTATCGGCTGAATGTAAATGCGGTCCGCAGTCTCGACCGAGTTTTCGAGCCCCGAGAGGTGCACGATGTCTCGCAGCAGCAGGGAGGTGAGCTTCGGGCCCACGCCGCGCACGTCCACAATGCGAAAGAACTGGGGCTCCAGACGGCCCGTCTTGCGAATGCCGTCGATGATCCACGCCGCGATGCTCCCGCGCTGGTCGATCTCGAAGATCTCCTGGGCTAGCTCCGCCATGCCGGCAACGACGCCCCGGTTGAGCTGCTCCATGGGTTTGTGGCCCATCTCCTTTGCCACGACGACGAAGTTGTCCCAAAGCACTGAAGCGTCGGACCGCGAAAGAAACAGTCCGAACTCGTCCTCGCTTGTCGTGCGCTTCAGCGCCTCAAGCGCGATTTCGGAAAGGTGGTTTCTATCCTTGCCACGCCGAGCGAACGCGTAGTGGGCGAAAACGGCGCAAAGGCACTTGTAGCCGCTCTGCAGCTCTTCCAGAACCTCTTCGATGCTCGGGTCCTTGATGCCGACGGCCTTGCCAAGGGCTGGCAGCAGGCTGGACTCGACGAAGCGGTCTGCCCGGTCACCACTAAGGGCCTTGATCAAACGCACGCATTCGGGTCTCAGGTCGAGCTGATTCAATT
Organism: Armatimonadota bacterium; assembly: GCA_016223145.1. Taxonomy (NCBI): domain Bacteria; kingdom Bacillati; phylum Armatimonadota; species Armatimonadota bacterium. Next base: position 190,414 of record JACRPN010000004.1, read on the forward strand.
GTCCGGCACTCCAGCATGGAGAGCTTAACCCTCGGGGATTGGCCCGATCAGTCCGAAACGCCCAACCCCTGACAAGAGGCTAGAAGCGGGCGTCGGCTGCCAAGTTCGTTAGCACGGGCAACGTGGGTGTCTGCCTACTGGCGCCCGGCACATCTCCAGTATCTCCCTTCCGGATCTTATAAAACACTTGCCAACCGAACTCGTGAATCGGAATACGGTTGGACCTGAAATCACCAATCACGGCGCTGAGCGCGTTGGCGAAAACGCCAACGGTCCTGCCATTGAAAACCTGGGAATGAACCTGCTCGCCGGGGATGGTGCCTTGCGTCTGCGAGATGCTGCCGAACATGGGCACTTCCATCCCGAAGTAGCGGCCCGCCACGACGGGGCGGTTGGCCTCGAAGAACGCGAACACGCGGGCGCCTTTGGCGATGAACGGGGCGTAGAGGTCGGACTTGGCCACCATCGAGCGGGTATCGGTCGCGAGCTCTGTGTCCACGCCGGCAAGGTAGTCCTTGCCGTTGATGTTCACGCCCGGCCCGGCCACAAAGATGAACACGGTCGCCCCGTCGGGAATGCGTTCGGCCAGCGCCTTGGCGGCGGCCATCATCTGGCCCGCCGTCGCGTTCTGGACCATGTCCACGTTCGATTCGGCGTAACCGGCGCTCGTCACGAGAGACTCACGGACCAGCATCGAGTCCTCAGATGCAAACGGGATTTTCGCGCCTTCCAGCCGGCTCTCAGTGTTGCCGATGAGGAGCGCAAACTTGTTCAGCACCGTCGGGACCCGGGTCATCGGACCCGAAGGAATCGTCACGCCCGGCTGCACCGGGGGCGTTCCCGCGCCGGGGTTGGTCGTTCGCACGTCCGTGCCGCCAGGGGCCGCTTTGCCCGACATCTGGGCAACCACCGCGAGGTCTTCGGGCGCCACGGGCTCGGTGTCCACCTTCCACGAGAGCGTGCCGGCGGACTGCAATCGCTGATCCAGCTCGGTTCGCTTCTGCATGTTGCCGAGCTGAGTGTAGATCTGCGAGAGGAAGTAAACCGCCTCGTAGCTGACCTGGTTCTTCGCGAGCAGGGTGTTCAGTTCATCTGCAGAGGTGTTGAGGCTCTTGATCTTGGCGTCTTGCGCCACGCTTGCCTGGCCGATCCGATAGGAGCAGTAGGCCGCCAGGAAGTTGGGCGAATAGGGCGCTCCGTTGCGCCATCGCTGGCGCTCCGTCGCGGGTCCCGGCAACACGGTGGGGCCCGAAACGTCCTCGGCGCGATAGGCTGCCGCCTGTTTGAACGATTCCCGTGCTTTCTCCCAAGAGCCAGAACGCGCGTCCGCGAGCCCGGCCTCATAGGCCGTGCGCCAGGATTGCCCCAAGCCGAGAGCCGGCACAAGGGCGATGAAGAGCGGTAATACCCACAAACGTCGCATTGATTCGATTTCCTATCCCCCGAAGCGGTATCCGAACAGCAAGCTGGTGTCGATGCCGCCGCCGTTTGGCCGGGCAAAGTTGAGATCGAGGGTCCAGTTCCCCTCGTTGGGGCGATAGCCGATGCCGTAAGTCAGCCCGCTACGCCTTGTGAAATGGTCGCCCCCGGCCGGAGTCAAATGGTAGCCCAACCGTATCGGGAAAACGCCGACGCCGCGCGCGTAAATGTATTCCACGCCCGTCCCGAACGACGTGTAGTTGCTCTTGCGGTCGATGCGGTCGCTGTCGTTGCCATCGAAGAACATGTCCACTTGAGCACCAAAGATGAGGGAGTCCTTGCCGCCGCGAAGACCGTCGTTCGCCATCGAAGCCCCTAAAGTGAACCTGCCAGGGATCTTGTGATAGAGGCCCAGAGCCGCGGCATTGCTCCTCACATTGATCGGCATTTGAACGCTTGCGCCAAACGACAAGTTGGGCTGGCTCGGCGGGGTGAAGAGCAAGCCCGCAACCGCTCCGAGGCCACCGCCCGTCTGGTCCGAGTTGTTTGTCTGCGGCGGGATGTTGTTGTCAGTGAAAGTGATGTTCTGGAAGTTGCGGACGTTCTGGATCGCGTAAATGCCGCCAATGCCGAACGACAGGCCGGAGTCGCCAACGGCGCGGCCATAGGAGAACGACAACAGGCTGGTCTTCGCCCTGGTGAAATCGAGGTAGTTCGCGATGCCGCCGGTAAGGTTGCTGCCGCGCGAGACGTCGTTGAACCAGCCGGTCACCGTGTAGGCGATGCTGAATGTGCCACGGTCGCTCCCGCCCTGGGACTGAAGGGGAAACACGGCGCCGATGTGGGAAAGGGCGCGATCGCCGGCCTCATTGGATGTGTCGTAACGAAGATCGGTCAGCGACCCGGTCACTGTGGATTTCGATTTAGGAAAGTTTCGGGCCGCGATCTGAAACGTTTTGCTGCGAGCATAGGCTAAGCCAGCAGGGTTTGTCACGGCGCTGATCGAGTCGGCGCCGGTCGCATAGAAAGAACTGCCAGCGCCCATCGCGCGGCCACCCGCGTCGAAGGCGGTCACCATATCGGGTATCTGGGCTGCGGCCACAGACGGCAAGGCCAACAGGGGCCATCGGACTACCTTCAGCATCCTTGCGGGTGTCATCTTCACTCCTTAATCGAACCTACTTGTATCGGACCGTCAACTCCTGTTGGGCTCCGACGTTTCCGGCTCTGTCTCGAACGTTTACCACAATCTTGAACTCTTTGGGAAGCGACTTGGTCCATCGCAGCCTTCCCGACCATCGCATCGTGTTGCCGCCGGCGTTCTTGAACGAGGACCGAGACACCCGGCCCAAGTACGCGCCATCCAGCGTGCGGGCCACCACGTCCACCCCCGTAAAGTCCATGTTTGAGCCGCTGCCATCCTGCACATCCACGGCGACAGAGACGTTGGACTTGGGCCTGAGGGCAACTCCGGCCAATGGCTGAACGATGGTGGCGGATGGCGGTATGCGGTCGATGGTTACGGTCACCGACTGGGTGGCTTCATTCTGGGCTTCGTCTCGAAGGCGAATCGAAATCGTCTGGTTGCCGTCGTTGATGATGCCGCTTGTGTCCCAACTGACGGTGAAGGTGCCGTTGGTTAACGTCGTGCCCGTGTTGTTCGGGATGTCCTGGTTGTTGATCTGGACGCGATAGTCCTTGAAGTTGCCCTCAAGTACCTTGACGATGATCGGCACGATCCCGCGAACGAAGGCGTTGTTGGTGGGGTTGAACTGGAGGAACTTGGGCTTTTGCACGTCCACGGTCACGTTGATAACCGCTGTGCCAAACACTACGTTGGTGTCCTTTCGGGTTCCGGTGACGGTGATCTTGTAGGCGCCCTCAGGGGCCGATTCGCTAAAGTTCAGGGCAAGATTATTGTCCACTTTGCCGTCGGCGTTCGGCGTGAAGTTCCCTTCGATGTTGGTGATGCCGCCACCTGGACCCTCGACCTTTGCCTTGATTAGAACCTCGACGTTTACACCCGTGGCGGTGAACTTGATCTGGTTCGATTGGCCGAGGAACGCGCCTTCCGTCGGGGAGGTTACGGTTAGCGTCTGGCAAATTCCGCTGCACGCGATTGCCATCCCGATCAGCGCTATGGCTGCCCTAAGCTGTCCAATACTCATCCTTCTCCGGTCCTTTTCATTCCAGCACGCTTGGCTTGAGACTCCTATTGTCCCTTATTCTGGGGCGCCGGGTCAAACTTCCACAGCGCACAAGCACAAAGAGAGCACGGCCTATGCAGCCTGGCCGCGAAATCCGCGCACTCTGTAGATAGACGGTTCGGGAGAGCATTCCGATCCGTTGTCTTCGCCCATGAGCCCAGGCAACCTTGTGAGATCGGAGTCCAGGACTTCCCTGGGCTGCCGAGGCCACACCGGCGCCAAATGTCTCGGCGCAGTCCCTTTCGGCGAGATATTGGCCCTTCAGTCTCTCAGGATGGGCAGTCGCCCTGCCAAAGATAGAGAAGGAGCCTCGCACGCTTGACGAGGGGGCAATAGCGCCCGGAGGTCAACTCTGCATGCAAGAAAACCCGTCCAACATTGTCGAATTAAGAAGCCGGCTGGCCGACAGGCAAGCTCCGAGCGACGCGCCACCACAGGCAACGGACGTGAACGAGGAGCAGAGCCTTCAGGAATGGAGGTCCCACTCGGTTCGGTTCCTGGTCAGGCGATCCATCCAGGACCTGCCTGCCCCTCCGGCCGTGCTCATGCGCATCCTCCACTGCTCAGAACAAGAGAACACCAGCGCCGCCGAACTCGAAAAGATGATTGCGACCGATCAGGCGCTTTCAGCCAAGGTCTTGCGCGTGGTCAATTCGGCGTACTACGGGCTTTCGGGTAGGGTGTCCAGCCTTAGCCAAGCTATTGTCATCGTGGGGATGCAGCAAGTTCGCAATCTGGCGCTCTCGATCGCATCGCTCAGCATGATCAAGGCGACGACCTCACGTCAGCGGGCCTTGCACCAGAGGTTCTGGCGACAGAGTCTTGGCGCGGCCATCGGCGCCCAGGAGCTGGCTCGCAAGAAGCAGATGCCCGCGAAAGCCATCGAGGAAGCGTACGTTGGAGGGCTCCTTCACGACGTTGGGAGGCTCTTCCTATTTACGAACTTCACCGACACCCACCTCGATGTCGCCAGCCGGGCGGAACGCGATGGCCGCCCCCTGCCAGACGTCGAGCTTGAGACCTTTGGGGTCACCCACATGGAGGTTGGCGAGGAACTCGCCATCAACTGGAACTTCCCTCCGCACCTGACGGCTTGCATCCGCGACCACCACGGCCCGTTCGACGCCTCAACCGCCCCAGGACTCCTCGTCATTCACCTGGCGGACCTAGCCGCAGAGCTGGCCTTCGAAGAGCAAGCCCCGTCCATCCCGATGGATCCTGCCGCAGCTCAGTGGGCAGACTTCAGCGACGAGAGTCTAGCCGCCTTTGCGCAGGTGGTCAAAGAAAAGGTCGAGGCCTGTGAGGGCGTGGTGATGAGCGAAGCGGCTTAGCCCTCGGCAGGCAGAGAGAAAACAGCATGAGCATTTCCGGCGTGACCTTTAGCGGCCTGAGCAGTGGAATCGACAGCGATTCCATCATCCAGCGATTGCTGACCATCGAAGCGCAGCCGATCGGCCGCCTCCAGAACCAGCAGCAGCAGATTCGCAGCCGGCAAACGCTTCTCCAGCAGCTTAAGGGTCTGATGGGGACGATGAGCGGAGCGGCCATGAGTTTGAACTCGGCTCAGGCCTTTTCGCCCGTTTCTGCCAAGTCCTCCGACGAAGAGGTCGCGACGCTCTCCGCAGGCACCAATGCGACCGCCGGTACCTACAATCTTACGGTATCCAAATTAGCCACATCGCACAAGATCTCGACAACCGCTCAGACGGACGTCTCCAGCGCCCTCAGCCTGTCCGGGCTCCTCGTGATCAACGGCAAAGGGGTCACCGTCGAAGCCTCCGATTCCTTGACCGCTCTTGCGCAAAAGATAAACTCCGCGCAGGCAAACGTGGTTGCAAGCGTCATCAACGGAGGCACCGGCGCCGCGTACCTGACATTGACATCCGGCGATCCGGGCGCCGACAACAAGGTCCAGATCTCGGACGCGAGCGGAACCGTCGCCTCGACGCTTGGCCTGGCGAGCGGAAGCGCCTCCATACGCGAAGCCATCACCAACGGCGCGACATCCGCGGGCTTTGAGAGCTCGACCACCGCCATCGGAGAGCTTTGGGGGACGACGGGGCTCTCCAGCGCAGGATTCACGATCAATGGGGTCTCGGTCTCGGTAAACCTGCAAACCCAGAGCCTCGCTGACCTGGTGAACACGATCAACGCCGCAGGAACCGGGGCAACGGCAAGCGTCCGCTCGGAAGAAACCGATGGTGTCACCTCCTACTATTTGGACATCACCGGCGCCTCGACTCCAACCTTTGTCGACACGGACGGGGCCCTGGCCGCTCTCGGCATCCTGCAGAAAGGCTATGGCAACCAGTTGATCGCGGCCCAGGACGCGGAGTTTACGCTGGATGGTGTGAGCCTCACGAGCAGCACGAACTCGGTCACCGAAGTCATTCCGGACGTGACGCTGAACCTGCTCAAAGCCAACGTCACCACCCCAGAAGCCTCGGTCCTGACCTTGACCCAAGACAACACGGCTGTCAAGGACAAGGTAAAGGAGTATGTCAACGCCTACAACGGGATCATCGATTTCATCAAGTCGAACACGAGCTTTGACAAGGAGACCTATGCAGCCGGGCAGCTCTTCGGCGATTCGCTCGTGCAGCAGGTGGAGGATACGCTTTCAAACCTCATCTTTTCGGATGTTGACGGACTCACTACGGCTTATGACAACGTGGCGCAGCTTGGGTTCTCGTTTGGCGATGGCGGCAAGCTGAAGCTTGATGAAGCTGCATTGGACAAGGCACTTGCCACAAATCCGTCGGCCGTGGCCGCGGTGTTCATCGCCAAGGGGCAAACCACGGTATCCAGCCTGCAATACGTGTCGAGCACCTCAAAGTCCGTGGCTTCTGGAGTGGGACAGTACGACATCTCCATATCGCAAGTCGCGACGAAAGGGTCCTACACGGCCGAGGCGGCTCAGACATCAGTCACCGCAACCAGCGAAAACCTAACGTTTAGTGGGAGCCTCTTTGGCAGCACAAACTACGTGATGACGGTGCCTAGCGGATCGAGCCAAACCGCGATTGTCAACCTGATCAACGCGGACGAGAAGTTGAAGGACTTGCTGCTTGCGAGCATCGAGAGCGGCTCGCTGAAACTCACGAGCAAGAAGTACGGCGCCAACGGCAACTTCGCGGTTGTGAGCAATGTCGCCGCGGCGGCCAACTCGAGCGGCATTGGCACGTCCAGTGCGGGCGCGGCTGTCACCGGCGTCGATGTAGCCGGAACGATTAACGGCGAGACGGCGACGGGGAACGGCCAGTACCTGACCGGAGATTCGGGCAACGACACGACCGACGGTTTGCAGATCCTCTACACGGGTACTGCCACGGGCAACGTGGGAAGTCTGACGTTTACAAAGGGAACGGCGGCGCTGATCGAGGAGACCGTCTCAACGTTCACCGACAGCATCACGGGCTTCTTCACAACGAACGATAAGTCGCTGCAGGACCAAATTGACACGATCGACCAAACCATCAGCGACCTCGAAGAGCGGTTGACGCTCAAACAGCAGCAACTCAAGCAGAAGTTTGCGGCAATGGAAGCGGCGATGTCCCAGCTCCAGCAGCAGATGAACAGCCTCTCGGCGATCAACAGATAATGCCTGGGACATTAGGCATTACGCATTGAGGCATTAGGGCTTTAGGGCATTAGGCATTGGGCATTAGGGCCAGGGTGAATGGCGACCGTATCCTGGAGCCCCCTCCTTGGTTTTGCGTAGCGAAACTGAGGAGGGGGTTGGGGGAGGAGACTCCGGCCCAACTCATGGCGCACAACCCCTAACGCCCAATGCCTCAATGCCTAATGCCTAATCCCTAACCCCTATATCCGCCACAGCACCCGTTCCTTCCCAAACATCATGACTACCAGCCTTAGCGCGATTGCGGCGAGAACCAAATTCACTCCAAGAGTCACCAAGAACGGAACCAGTTCGAAGTTCCCGAGCATCGCCGAGCGGAGTACGCTCGCGCTATTCAGGATCGGAACGAAGCTCACCCAAAGCGCCTTTGCGAAGTCCGTATAGCCGATCACCTGGCTAAAGATCGCCGGCATCAGCACGATGAAGCTCACGAGCGTGAGGTGGCTTTGCGCCTCCCTGGTGTTCCTCGCATAGGCGCTCACCGCGAGCAATATCCCGGCGAACATCATCGATAAAGGGATGATGACCGTGAGGATAGAGAACACACCGAGCGCCGTCAATTGGACGCCGTTCTCGAAGAGCTTCTTGGTCATCGCCATCGGCAAACTGGCGGTTACGATCACCGCAACGAGCGACGACACACTGCTGACAAAACAGAGCGTGGTCAGGCTGTAGAACTTCCCGAGGGCGATCTTAAGCCGCGAGACCGGAGAGATGAACAGAGTCTCCAGCGTCGATCGTTCCTTTTCGCCCGCGACCAAGTCCGAGGCTTGGCTGAACCCGCCGTAGAAGGCCCAGATGACGATCAGGTAGGGCATCATCCCGGCAAGAAAGCCCCCCATGCCGCCACCCTTCCGCTCGACCGGCTGAGGGTCGATGAGGATAGGGTTTGCCAGAGCGACGGGCAGATTGTGCTTGGCGAGCGCCGATGCCGTAATGATCTTGCCTTGGGCGAGCGCCCGTTCCTGCACCTTCGCGAGGGCTATCTGAGACGACGGCTGCTCCTTATCAAAGATCGCCTTGAACCGTGCGAGCTCGCCACGTGCAATCGCGGCGTCGAAATCCGCCGGAAAAACCAGCACAACCTTCGCGTCACCCTTGCGGACCATCTCCTCGCCCGCCTTGGCGGAGGCCACTTCGATCAGGTTCGCCTTGCTCTGTTCGCGCAGGTCCTTGAGGAGCGACGGCTCCGGGCTCACCTTGACGAAGTGGATCTTCTGGCCCTCCTTCTTGCCCACCGTGGACTGGAGAAAGCCGAAGAGCATCACGAACATGATGACCAGGAAAACGGGCCCAAAGAGCGCCGACTGGACGACGCGCTTGTCGCGAAGCATCTCGCGCCCTTCTTTGAGAAACACGTGGAACGAGGGGTTCACGCCGCCACCTGCCCATGCTCCACCAGCTTCAGAAAGGCCTTTTCGAGCGACTGGGCGCCGGTCTCTTCAAGCAACTGCGGTACCGAGCCTTTGCCTCGAATCTCCCCTTCGTGGATCACGCCCACGTCGTCGCAGAGCCTTTCGGCCTCGCTCATGATGTGGGTACTGAAGACGATGGTCTTGCCTTGGCCGCGTGCCTCCTCGATGAACTCGAGCACGGTCTGGCTGGTCACAACATCCAGCCCCACGGTGGGCTCGTCGAAGAACAACACAGGAGGGTCGTGCAGGATCGTCCGCGCGATGGAAACTCGCTGCTTTTGCCCCGTCGAGAGCTTGTCGCAGAGGCGATCGGCGAACTCGTGGATGCACAGACGGTCCATGACTGCTTCAACCCGCTCCAGTAGCCGGGTGCCCTCCAGCCCGTATAGCCCGCCAAAAAACCTGAGGAACTCTTTGGGGTTCAGCCTCCCATAGATCGCGGTGGAAGTGGACATGAAGCCGATCGAAGCTCGGACCTTCTCGGGGTGGGAGGCGACGTCGAATCCTGCCACAGACGCTGTGCCGGCGGTGGGCGTCAGAACCGTCGAGAGCATGCGCAGAACGGTGGTCTTCCCTGCCCCGTTCACGCCGAGCAACCCATACACCTGCCCGGGATGAGCGGTGAAGCTTACGTCCTTAACCGCCTGGACGACCTTGCCTTTGTTGTCGACGAAGTCCTTTCGAAGGCCCTTTGTGTGAACCATGAGCCTTAAGTATGCCGCTTCGATGCGTCGGTGGATGGGCCGAACGATCTACGCTCTGGCACACCGGAGGCCCCGAACCCGCTTTCAAAAGGGCGGACTGCCGAATCCTGACATAAATGCCGATACATAGGCTATGCGATTGCGCCATCGCCTACATGCCGGCACAACGTTGGCCGAACTGATCGTCGCCATCGTGATCACAGCGTCCACAGCGGGCGGAATTCTGGCAGCGACCACGACCTCGGTCCAGCGGATTAGGAACACCAACTTGCGGGCCATCGCTTTCAATGCGGCGGTCGACCAGGTCGAATGCGCCCGGGTATCGGCACGTCAAGGCGTGCTCGTCGAGGGCACACGGACCATCACCATGACGCCAGGGAGCTCGCCCGTGGCTTCCGGCCAAGCTTTGCCCGGCGATCACCTTCCGTCGGTTACCGCCGGAAACTTCGGCGCCACGCTGAAAATCACCCGGACGGTCACCCTGGAGGCCGGCGCAACGGACGTCTACAGAGTCTCGGCCAGTGCCGACTGGACGCCCGCTTCCCAAACCGCGACAGGCTCCACATCATTGGCGGTCGAGACCACGATGAGGTGCCCCTGTGATTAGGCGCCGGGGCTACACCCTCGTTGAGGCTGTTCTTGCGGTCGTGCTGGCCGGCATGGTCATCGGTACGCTGCTAAGCCTCTATTCGCTCGTGGCTTCCAGGACCGCAAGGTCCTACACCGAGGCCGCCGCCGTCTACCAGGCTTCCACGGTTGTCGAGTCATTGACCACTACCATCGCGAACGCCACCGACGTCTCGCTGCAGTCTCTGGGCGGCGGGACGGCCATCAAGTGCATCATGCCGGCGACCGGGCGCTACGCCAATGGCGACGGGATCTACGAGTGGTACGAACCGGAGAAGGTCATCGGGCTGAGTCAGGAGAAGTTCAACACCTATTCGCGGATCTGGTTCTACTTTGGCAATGAAGCGGGCGCGCCGTCCGCTACAGGCCAGCAGATCCACATGGCGGTGCGTTCGGACGACACAACCCCATCGGCAGCCGATGTGTTGTGGAGCTGGGAGCACTATCCCGGCACCACCAAGAGCCGATTCGACCTTATCTCAACCTGGACCCTTTCGATCGACGACACACAGAAAGCCCTGACGCTCACGGTTACGGCCTCGACCCTAGCGGGCAGCGATCATCAGGCGAGCACGGCTGTGAGCTCGGCCGACAAGTATGAGGTTTCCATCAGCCGAATGGTCATGGCAAGGAACGCAAGACTATGAGACACCAACGCGGCAGCGCCCTCATCCTCACTCTGCTCCTCGCGATCGCGGCGACAACCGCCGTCCTGACGATGGCCAACCTAACCTCGCAAAACTCCAAACAGGAGTCCAATCGAGAGTATCAGGTGAAGGCCAGGTATGGGATCGAAGGAGCTTTGGCTAGGGTCGAGCAGTCATTCAACGATGGCACGTTGAGCCTGGGATCGAACACGCCTTACACGATCGGCGGCGTCACGTGGACGGCCAACACCATCGACAACTCCGCCACGCTGGCAAAAAGCTACAAGGTCACCGTGAGCGGCAGAGTCGGAGGCAAGGACTATGCGCGCACCTTCGTCATCGGCAACCCTTACGAGAGAGGGCCCTTTCACTTTGCCCTCTACAGTGCCAAGAAGATAGACGCACAGAAGGAGCTCACCGTTGGCTCAAGTCCTGCTGGAAGCGTCGCATCGGGTGGAGACATCGACACCCACAACTTGGTCTGCGGGGTTGGAGGCAACGTTGAGCTAGAAGGAAGCCTCAAGAACTCCGGCTCCCTAACTGTCAGTGGAACAACGAAGGTTGTCGCGGCAATCCCTGCCGAGGGCACGGTGACCACGACGAACTACACAGCCGCCGCAAACCGAATCCTCGTCACCGGCACACTCGCCGGAATCACTTTTGCAGCCTCACCTGAACTCTACTCCCGAACGGGCGCGCTGACGATTTCAGGTGTCGTCCGCAACAAGGGAACGATCTTCGTCAACGGTGACGTCACGATCGGCGCCGACGTGACCTACTTCGACTCCAACGCCGCGCTCTCGGTGATTGCGACCGGGAAGATCTCGGTGCTGGGAACAGTCCTCAACGTGTCGGGCCTTTACTGGGCTGGAAACGATATAACGATCTCCTCGGGAGCAACCACGCTGAACGCTCCTAAGACCGTGCTGGCCACCACAGGAAACATGACCTTTCACAGGCCCCTGAACATCACCTACGATGACCGCGTCCTCAAGAGCCAGCAGCTTGGCTACGACCTGAAGCTCCCGAGGTACTGGCCATGAGCTGGAAGCCTACGACCCAAGCCAGTTGGCTGACCCCAAACCTGCACATCCGATGGGCGCTGCTCGCGGGTGTGCTGATTCTGACGTACGACAAGCTGGGCAACCCCTTTATCGGCGCCTTGACCGGCATGCTGTTTGCCTCCAACATCGGGTTTGCCATCTATCTTCGATCCAGCAAGGGAGACCTTGATGGAGCAAGGCTCTTTGCAGCCTGCCTTCGCATCGCCGACGGTGTCGGTGTAACCATCTTTAGCCTCGCGCCGACCTTGGCCGGTGAAAGGCTTTGGCTCTTGGGAATCCCCATCATTTTGGCTGAGGCTCTCTCAAGCAGGAATCGGTCGAGCGCCGCCATGCTGGTGGGCTTGATGACGGCGGTTCAGGTGGTCGCTTTTCTCACGGGCGCTCTGCCGCTCAAAGACCTCGCCATCTCGGTGGCACTCTTCGGCATTCTCGGAGGCATCGGCCTGCTGTTGGCGGGCTACAAATCCCAAGAAGACCGTCTGCATTCACGAGACCGAAGACTATCCGCCGTCCTCGATTGCGGCACGGCTTTCGCTGCGACGCGATCGCTGAAAGCCACAGTCGTCCACACCCTGAAGACCGCGGTCAACGAAGTAGGCGCTTCCTGTGGCTATGTCTTGCTGCTCGACGACGAGGGCAAGGGGCCTCTGGTCGCCGAGGCAGCCTATGGGGTGGATGGCGAGTTCGAGTTTCCTGAGACTCTCGATGTCGGGTTTGGTCTCTCGGGATTTGTTGCGCGCACGGGCCAACCGGTGTCCGTCTCGGACGATTCAATAGAGCATCAGAGTTACGACGGCGTCATGACGGGCATTCACGCTGCCATCTCGGTCCCACTGGTCACCCGTGCTACGAGCACCGCTTCCCGCGGTTCTGATGAACAAGTTCTTGGAGTCATCACCATGCTCAGCAGAACTCGGGGCCATCAGTTCTCGGGCGACGACATGGACCTCCTGAGGACCTTGAGTGCCCTCATCGCCGTGGCCGTAGCCAACGCGAGGATGGAGGAGCGGCGCCACGAAACGTTCGTGCGCACTCTTGAGAGTCTGGCGACCGCACTTGAAGCCCGCGACGAATACACGCAGGGGCACTCCCAACGCGTGTGTGACGTCTCCATGCTTCTTGGCGAGCGGATGGGACTCTCGCCTGAGGCCATGGAGGAGCTTCGCATCGGTACGGTGCTCCACGACATCGGGAAGATCGGCGTGCCCGATGCGATCCTGAACAAACGAGCTCGACTGACGGACGAAGAGTTCGCCCTGATGAAGCTCCACCCGGTCATCGGGTACGAGATCTGCAAGCCCCTCATGCTCTCTGAGGGCATTCTCATGATCATCCGCAACCACCACGAAAAGCTGGATGGGAGCGGGTACCCAGACGGCCTAAAAGGAGGCGAGCTGCCCCTGTCCCTCCGCATCGTCTGCATTGCCGACGCGTTTGATGCGATGAGCTCGACACGCCCCTATCGAGGCGAAATGGCGCTGTCCGATGTGTTGGCGGAGCTAAGCCGAGGCGCGGGGACGCAGTTTGACCCCGTGGTGGTGGAGGCGCTCAAACACGTTCTGCCTTCTGACCGGTTCCAAAGCATTTACCTGAAAGAAGCTCCTGTCCAGGAGCGAAGGGCCGCCTAACCGACACCATGATTCAGCACGGCAGCTACGACCATCGCGGCCTTGGCATCGACCTTGGGAGTCGAAAGATCAAGGCGTTGCTTGTGCGCCAAGTCGCCGACCGCGTCAACGTGGAGGCAGCAGCCACGTTTCCATTCGACGGGCTCTGGTCGCTTGACGGGGTGATCCAGGACCCCAAGGCGGTCGGCACTGCGCTCCGTGAAAAGTTGCGCGAAAGTGGTATCGGCCACCCGTTTGCGGTCGTCGCCGTGCCCAGCCATCTGGCGACCCTCAGGTGGGTCAACCTTCCGCCGCTCACGGGGGATGACCTTCGCGATGCAGCGCGCTTCAAAGTGAAACGCCACTTGCCATTTCCAGTCGATGACGCTTACATCGAGGCCACCGAACCCGCCGTGGAACCCGGAGGGCAAGTGGGCCCGTCTCTGGCCATCGTGGTCAAGAAGGACGTCGTGGACTCCCGGGCCGAGGTGCTCGAACACGCCGGAATCGTTCCTGTCTCGGCCGAACTGGAAGCCCAGGCGATCCTACGGGTGATCGGGCACAAGCTGAACGAGAAGAGCCCGCTGTATCGCGACGCGTCGGTCACGATCATCGATCTTGGGAGCGCGAACACACACATGTACGTGGTTCAGAACCGCCAGCTCCAGTTCATGAGGGGCATCCGGTTTGGCACCGGCAGGATCGCGAGCGGCATCGCTTCTGCCACCGGAATAGCCATAGAAGACGTCGAGGAGGCGCTGGGCCGTGAGGGCGCCGAACTCGCACCGGACGGCATGCTGACGCTTCAGCTCGAAGGCCAGCCGGTCCGCGCAAACATCCACACCGACCTCGACAAGCTCACGCTCGAATTCCTCAGGCTGCTGCGCTATTTTCGGTCGCTACATCCGGAGCGCAGCTATGCAGGAATCCTCGACCATGTGATTGTCTGCGGAGGCCTCTCGGGCCTTCGCGGATTTGCCGAGTATTTGCACCAGGCTCTCGGGCTCCACGTGGAGCAGGCGCGGCCGTTCGCCGGAATGGTGGGCCGCTTCAAACGCGAGGCCTTCGAGAGCGTCGTCAACCGGCAAGAGGCTTATACCGTGGTGCTTGGCCTTGCCTTGTCCAGCCTGGACATCGACGTGTCCAAACGGAGTTCGAACCATGCTTCAAGAGAATTTGTTTGGACGCGCTGATCAGAAGCGCACCTTCAACGTCGAGGCGAACCTGCTCACGCAGCGCAACGGCGAGATCGTGCGCATCGTGCGAGCGAACCGGAAGCGCGCCATGCTGATCGCCGCGTCGCTGGTGGCCTCATCCTTCGTGCTGCCGCCGCTCTATGCATGGCAGGCGAGCCAAACGGCCCTCAAGAGCAAGGCCGTTCAACGGGCTCAGGGCCTGACGAAGGAGCTGGAGTCTCTTGGCGCGATGCGCGATGCCAGCGTGCCGAGGGTGGCCGACTCGGAGCTTGTGGGCACGATGAGGGGTCAAAACCTTAGGTTCCTGGGTTTGGCCGTTGGGCTGCTCAACTCCACGCCCTCAGGGGCCAGCGTCCTGAGCTTCAAGGCTGAAGCCTCCGGCGGCGAAGCGACCTCGCACGTTTCGGTCGAAGCGGAGTCGTTTTCAGCGCTGAAGTCCATGCTGGAGTCCGTCGGCAAGCTCCCGAAGACCCTGTCGACGGTCTTGTCGTCTTCCCGGCACAGCGAGGCCATGGGACCTTCGGGAGTGGCCTTTGAGTTCGTTCATAAAGGGGGTGTCGGGCCATGATCCTGCACTCGCTTCTGAGCCGGCCCAAGACGTGGAAGCTTCTGGGAGGGAGCCTCGCGGGAATATGGGTGCTTGTGGGGTGCATCGTGGGCTGGTGGACCTTTGCGGCACTCTCCAGCCGAAGCGCGGCGAGCGATGCTATCCTCGCGGCAAAGAACCTTCAGGCACAGATTGATACTGCCAGAGAGTCGATCTCAAAGGCCGAAAACTCCGCAACGCCCTCGATTCCAAGGGGCTTCGACATCATCCGTGCGTTCCAGAACGCCATCACGTCGTCCTCGGACCGATGGGGCTGCACGCTTTCCGAATTCCAAGCGGCGGCTCAGCTCAATGCTTACCTGAGCCGCTTTGCCAAGGACACTCCGGCGAACGATTGGAAGCAGATCGACGTGACCCTCACCGTTCGAGGGCCTGCGCCAAACGTCGTCGCCCTGCTCAAAGAGGTCTCCTCGGGAGAGGTGCCCTTCGAGTTCAACACCATCGAATTTCGGCCGATGAGCTCCGATCGAGGCACCCGCAAGGTGTCCTGCGCCGTTAGCCTGAGACTCATCACCAAAGAACCGGGAGGCAAGGCATGACGAAAGGTGGCGCGAACAAGAAGAACCTGCTGTTCATGGTGGCCCTTGGCGCGGTTGGGTTTGCCGTCATCGAGTTCCTTCCTGCCGGCAATCGCGCGGGACAGCAGCCCAGCGCGGCCCAGGCGGAATCGTCGGCGAACTCGGCCCCAAACGCGCTTCCCGTGTCTTTATCCACCGATCCGTTCACGGGCGTTTCGAATGAAGCCGACGCCGCCAAGCAACCCGAGAGCGCGCCACCGGAGGCGAGCCCTCCTGGAGGCAATTCCGGTCCGCCACCGGCGATGGGCGGGACGCTGCCCTCGGCTGGACCCTGGATACCGCCCCTCGGCATGCCGGGCGAAGCTCATACCGATCCTGTAAAGAATGCCGGGGAAAACCAACAATCTGAAAAGAAGCCCGAATCCACGGTGGAGCTCCAGGCGATCTTGGCGGTGACAGACCGTACCGCCTTCCTTTCGGTGGACGGCTCTGACGCCGCGCCCCACAAGAAAGGCTCGAAGGTGGCAGACGGTTGGACCGTGCTGAAGATCGCGGAGAACGAGGTGGTTTTCGCACGCGGCAAGGACCGGGCGCGGGTGACGGTCGGAGGAAAGACGAACCTATGAAACAAATATGCGCGCTGGCGAGCCTGGTGCTCGCGATTGCAACTGCAAGCCCGTTCACCGTCCTCCAGGGACAGGCCCCGACGGCGAAAGTAACGGTCGTGGCGCGGCCAGCTGCCAAGAGCAAGCCAGCCCAGAAGACGGCCTCAAAGCCTCCTGTAAAGGCCTCTTCCAAGCAAGCGGCGGTCAAGGCCAAGCCCGAGATCGCCCCCAAAAAGCCGGTTCAGCAGGTAGCCCCGAATAAGGCGGCGCAAGCGGGCATCGTCGACGCGATCGAAGGCCGCA
This sequence comes from Armatimonadota bacterium, assembly GCA_016223145.1. Lineage (NCBI taxonomy): Bacteria > Bacillati > Armatimonadota > Armatimonadota bacterium. The sequence goes on from JACRPN010000004.1 coordinate 206,973, forward strand.
ACAGAACTGCAAAGGGGGCCGCGAAGCCCACTCCCAAACTCGAGGACCCTGGCAACGTCAAGGCGCCCAAACCCTCCAACCCCGAAGATATCCCGTGTACGGTCAACGTCGCGAACTTTGATCTGGGCCAGGTGCTTCGGCTGATCAGCGACGAAACGAAGGCCAACCTCCTTCTGCTTGCGCCTCCAGACCAAAAGCTCACCTTGCGACTTTCGCAGGTGCCGATGATCGAGATGCTCAAGCACGTCTGCGCGCTGACCGGTTTGCGGTACCTCAAGGTCGGCGACACCTACGCCGTCGCAGCCGAGGCCAAGCTGAAATCGGCCTACCCTGCAGAGTGGGCGCTGGCGAACCCGGACCCCCCGAAGGTCGCGGAACCCGTTAAGCCCGAGCCGCCCAAGCCGGTCACCAAGCTCGTCACGATGAGCAACATCACGGCAGACAAAGCCGCGGATGTGCTGGGAAAGGCGTTCGCCAAGGAGAGGCTCACCGTCATCCCAGGACCTCAATACACTAGCCCGTCCCTCTCGGCGCGTGAGTCCGCCGCCGCGACGGGTGTCTCGGGAACGGCTGTTGAGCGGACCGATGAGGCCGGCAAGAGCAAGTCGCTGGTGCTGATCGGGGCTCCCGAAGACGTGGCCCTTGCCGAGGACGTCCTGAAGCGCATCGACCTTGCGAGGCGACAGGTCGTGATCCAAGTTTCGATCCACGACATCACTAACGACGCGCTCCGGGATGTTGGGCTCGGACCCTGGAGCTTCTCGGATATCAACCTTAGCGAATCGACCCCAAACGGAGTGAACTTCGGCTCGATCTCCAGGGCGAGCCAATCCGTTACCGCACAGATCAGGGCCCTGGAAAAGAGCTCTGCCGCTAAGCTCCTAGCCTCACCTTCTTTGTCGGTTTTGGACGGCGAGTCTGCCTTCATCTTGATCGGAGACAAGATCAACTACCCGGTGCTCGTGGGCTATTCACAGAGCAACGCGCCGATCTTCTCCAAGGAAACCGAGAAGGTCGGCATCTACCTTCAGTTGAGCTGCCAAGTCTCGGAAGACGGCACCATCACGCTCGCGCTGTATCCCCAGGTCTCGACCATCACCGGGTATCTGGAGGTGAACGGCGCCAGCTATCCTCAGATCGCCACGCGGGAGGCCCAGACCACATTGCGGTTCAAGTCTGGCGAAACCGTCGTTATGGGCGGGCTGCTGAAGGACGAGGACGTCACCTCGGTCGAGAGGACCCCGCTGCTCTCCAAAATCCCCCTTCTTGGCGAGATTTTCACGCATCGCAAGAAGACCAAAACCTCGTCGCAGGTGATCATCTCGATCACGCCGACCATCCTTCCCGGCCAAGGCAAATGAATCTCGATCGCTCAATAGGCGACATTTTTGTCGAAGAGGGCTATGTCTCGCGGGACGAGCTGGAGGATATCCTCCGCTCACGCACCGACACCACCGAGCCTTTGGGCTCGCTCCTCGTGCGTCTGGGCAAGGTCACCGAGAAGCAGAAGCTGAAGTGTCTCGGCCTGCAGATGGGCATTCCGTTCCTGGACCTGGCCCGAATGGACCTTGACAGCCACGTCGCGCGGCGCATTCCACACGCCGTTGCGCTGCGCCTCTTGTCCATCCCGATCGAACTCACCGAAGTGGCGGCCACGATCGCCATGGTGAACCCGCTCGACCTCTCAGCGATCGACGAGCTCACGGCGGCACTACAAGTGGACGTCGACCCGGTGCTTTGCACCGAGGAGGACGTCCGCGATGCGATCTATCGCAGCTACGGCGCCTACGATGACCTCGGCGAGATTATCGGTGAAGCGATTCGCGGGGTCGAATCGGAAGGAGTCAAGATCTCGGGAGCCGGCGCAGAGGACGAGGACGAGGACGACAAGGTCAACGTCATCGAGCTCAAGGAGGTCGTAGAAGGCGCCCCCGTCGTCAAGCTGGCGAACGCTCTGATGACGCGCGCCATCACGATGCGGGCCAGCGACATCCATATCGAGCCGTTTCAGCGCCGCGTGCGCGTACGCTTTCGCGTGGACGGCCTGCTTCAAGAGGTCATGTCCGTCCCAAAGGACCTCCAATACGCCTTGGCCTCCCGCATCAAGATCATCGCGGGACTCGATATCGCCGAGCGCCGGATGCCACAAGACGGGCGATTCACTCTCATTGCCAGCGGCGCTTCCTTCGATTTTCGCGTGTCCACCTACCCTTGCAGTTACGGCGAGAACGTGGTCATTCGAATCCTGGACAAGAGCGCTGCGCTGCTCGATATAAACAAGTTGGGGATCGCCGACACGGCGCTCAAGACGTTCGTTCGGCGAATTGAAGAGCCCCAGGGCTGCGTACTGGTGAGTGGGCCCACGGGCTCCGGAAAGACCACCACGCTCTACGCCGGCGTGAACCACCTGAACGCCATCCATCGTAACATCATCACGATTGAGGACCCGGTCGAATATCAGATCGATGGCACTGTTCAGGGCAACGTCAACCCCAAAGCGGGGGTCACGTTCGCAACCGGACTGCGCTCAATTCTCAGGCAAGACCCGGACGTCATCCTGGTCGGTGAAATCCGCGACGCCGAAACGGCTTCCATCGCTGTGGAAGCCTCCCTTACCGGCCACCTAGTGCTCTCCAGCATCCACGCCAACGATTCGGCCGCCTCACTGACGCGCCTGGCGGACATGGGCGTCGAGCCGTTTCTGATGGCTTCGAGCGTGACGTGCAGCGTTGCCCAGCGACTGGTGAGGATGGTGTGCCCGAAGTGCAGGGAGAAGTACAAACCCAGCCCGGAAGCCATCGCTCGGCTTGGCCTGCCGATGGACGCCACCTACGCTCGGGGCCGAGGGTGCGAGGCGTGCTCCAAGACGGGATTCAGAGGGCGGCTTGGAATTTACGAAGTGATGGACATGACGCCTCCCATTCGCAAGCTGCTTCTCTCGGGAGCGCACGCCACAGAGGTTCGAGAACTCGCCACGAAAGAGGGCATGCAGACCCTGCGCGAAGATGCGGCCAACAAGATTCTGGAAGGGCTGACCACGATTGAAGAGGTCATTCGTGGAACCGCAGAGGCCTAAGAGATAATTATGCAAGCCTATCGCTATAAAGGAGTCGATTTGTCCGGAGCCAAGGTCTCCGGCGAGATCCAGGCGGCCTCGATGGAGGAAGCCGAGAGGAAGCTGGCAGCCAAGGACGTGACGATCATCGCGGTCTTCCCGCTGACGCTACGGTCAAAAGGCACCTCGGAAGCCCCAAAGCCAGGCGAGAAGCCAGCAAAGAAGGCCAAAGAAGCTGAGGTTGCCGCCGCGCTGCGAGACTTGGCCGTGATGTCGGAAACCGGCGTGCCGTTCGTCGAGGCGCTGGAGGCAGTGGCTGCGTCCTCATCCTCGCCGATCATCAGAGAGGGCTTCCACAAGCTGCGCCTGGACATCGTGCAAGGCGCGGGGCTCGCCGACGCGATGCGGAACGTCCAGGGCCTCTTTCCCGACATCGTCTGCGAACTGGTTCAGGTCGCCGAAGAAGGCGGCCGCCTCGATCGTGCGCTGCATAGCGCTTCATCCTACGTGGAACGCTCTGCGGAGCTTCGCCGGAAAGTCATGAACGCGATGCTCTACCCAGTAGTGCTCACGGGCATCTCGTTCCTCGCGATGGTCGTGCTCTTCTGCTTCGTTCTTCCGAAGTTCGGGGGCATCTTCAAATCGATGAAGGCGGATGTGCCTGCGACCACGACGTTTCTGCTGGGCGTCGGCGAGTATCTTCGCTCCCATCCGCTCTTCGTACTCGGAGGTTTGGTTGCTGTCTTCTTCGCTGTTCGGACCGTAATGAAGACCCCTGCGGGCAAGGCCACGCTCTCGCGAATGATCCTAAAGGCCCCCCTGATCGGCGACCTCTCACGAAAGCTGGCTCTTTCCCGGTCGTTCCAATCCATCGGCACGCTGCTTTCCTGCAACGTTTCGCTCATGTCGGCACTGGAACACGGCGCCCGCGTCTCCGGCAACGCAATGATCTCGAACGCGCTGACCTCCGTCCGCGATAGCGTCGAACACGGCGCGACCCTGGCGGACAGCATGTCGTCCTCCACCGCCTTCACCCCGATGCTCGTCCAGGTTGTGAGCGTGGGCGAAAGAACGGGCCGGCTGGCTCCGCTGATCGCCGCGCACGCCGCACATTTGGAAGAAGAAGTCGACGCGCGAATCAAGGCCCTGGTCGGTGTCGTGGAGCCCGTGATGATCGCCCTGATGGGCGGCGTGGTCGGGTTCATTACCGTGTCGATCATCTCACCGATCTACTCCGTTGTACAAAACATAAAGTAATCGCTCAGGTCTGCCGACAATAGCATTAAGGATCCTGGTCCGTTGGGATCGCTGCGAGGTTAGGTACAGAAACATGGCTATACAGTCCAAGTTCAAGGCGTTCACGCTCGTCGAGCTGCTGATCGTCATCATCATCATTGCGGTGCTTGCCGCAATCGCCATTCCCAAGTTCGCAAACTCCGGCGCGAGGAGCAAGGAGTCCGCTCTCAAGTCAAACCTGAAGATGTATCGATCGGCGATCGACCTCTTCAAGACCGACACGGGCTGCTATCCCGCCGCGCTTTCGGACCTTACGGGGACCTCGGCGCCGGCCAAGGGTAAGGACTCGTCAGGGAATGACTACGCGATTACGGCAGCCGACTACAAGGGCCCCTATGTCGAGAGGATTGAGAATGACCCCGTCTCGGGTGCAGCTTTCAACTACTCCACGACCGCGGGAACGGTGGGCAAAGTGACTTCGTCGGCGTCGGGGAACGCCGCAGACGGCACGGCGTACTCCGGCTGGTAATCACCGATTTCGCAAGCCCGACGGAGCTGGACCGTCCACGGAATTCCGTGGACGGTCCTTTTATTTTGGGATCGGCGCTGCCGCTTCTACGCCCAGCGCGAGTGCGGCCACGAGTCTGGCCCTCCCCTCACGCGAGGCCACCCAGGCTTCGTCCTTCGGGTTGGTCAACACGCAGAGCTCCACCAGGATCACGGGGACTTTGGAGAAGATTGAACCTGTCAGAGCGCCCTGCCGCCTGCCGATGGCCGTTTGACGGTCGGTCATCAGTCCCCGATCGGCGTGGAGTCCTCTCAGTTTCTCCGTAAGGGCGGTGTGCAGCTTCTTGGCCAACACGCCGCTTTCCTTTCGCACCTGCTCGGACGGCCCCTTCTGGCCGCCTGCCTTTCCGGCTTCAGCCGGGTAATAGACTCCAATTCCAGACCCTGAGGCCGCATCGCAATGCAGCCTCAGCATCAGGTCCGCCTTGGCGGCATTCGCAAACTCGGCGCGCCGACGGTTCGTGACACTCTCCTGTTCCTTCGATTTGGTCAGGCGCACACGGTAGCCGCGTCCCAGAAGCTCTACACGCAGCTCGTTCGCGACCATCCACGCCACGTGGATTTCGGTGAGCTTTTGGCCGCGCGTGCCGACCCCGTTTTCAGAAGGGTGCCCGGGATCGATGACGATGAGGGGAGATGCGATCATGGCCACAAGGGCCGTGACAGACCACATCAGCGAGCGTCCTCGATGGTCCGGTTGAGGAACCGAAGAATGCCCATCGGCACCAGGTTGGGTTCGACTTTTTCAACCGTTCTGCAATGGGGTGCGAAGGTCGCGGCGAGCCCGCCGGTAGCCAGGACCCGAGGCGCGGCGCTCAGCTCGCCAGACATCGCGATCACTAGGCCGTCCACGGCGTGGGCATGTCCCAGAACCGTCCCGACCTGAAGGCATTCGGCGGTGCTGCGCCCGATCGCGCCGGGCGGGAGTTCCAGGTCGAAGTCTGGAAGCATCGCCGTGTCTCGAAGGAGCGCCTCGGCGGCGGTTCTTGCTCCGGGGAGAATGGCGCCGCCCAGGAATGCCCCGTCGAAAACGTTGATGGTGGTCGCGGTGCCAAAGTCAACGACGATCCAGGGACCCGGTCCCAATTCCAGCGCGCCAAGAACACCGGCAATGCGGTCGGCGCCGAGGGTTTCAGGGGTCTTGTAGCGGATTTGGATGCCACAAGGCGCGGTTCCAGACAACTGCCTAAAGGGGCCATTGGTGATGGAACTCAGGCCTTCCGGCAATGCCAGGTCGGCATCTGGCACGACGGAAGCAAGACCCACCGCCTCAACCTGGCGGCCCTCCAGTGCCAGGTCGAGAATCGCGAGGAGCCTTCCGCTCAACGTGGTTAGGGGGTGAGTCGCCACCGAGCCCGTCCCTAGCCACAAGCCTTTCTGCCAGAGGCCGAACGCCGTGTTGGTGTTGCCGACGTTAATCGCCAAGCGCATAGGTGAGGTCCACCTCGCTGTACACTTCTCCGCCAAGCTCTTCCTTCATCGCGGAGAGAATCGACTGGGCCACGGCGTCTCGAAGCGAGACGTCTTCGGCCTCCACCATCAGACGGATCATCGGCTGGGTCCCGCTTGGGCGCACCACGAGCCTGCCATTCCCTTCGAGCGCCGCCGCGCCGTCCGAAAGCGCCATCGAGACCCGCGGTCCCTGGTCCCAGCCCTCTCTGGATCGGATGGACACGTTGATAAGCACCTGGGGCCAAGGGTCGTATTCCGCACAGAAGCTCGATGCCGAACGTCCTTCTCTTCGCAAGACGCGCAGCAGCTCGATCGCCGAGATCAGCCCGTCGCCCGTAGGGCCGAATTCGGGGAAGATCAGGTGCCCGCTTTGCTCGCCGCCAACCCGCGCCCCCGTCGCGCGCAGGCGTTCGGCCACATATTTGTCGCCCACGGGTGTCCGCTCCAGCTTGATGCCCAGCCCAGACAAGAAGTGCTCGAACCCGCCGTTGCTCATGACGGTGCCCACGGCGATGGCTGGGCTGAGCTCTCCGTTACGCTTCCAGTGTTCGCACCAGATCGCCATGGTTCGGTCGCCGTTAATCAGGGTGCCCTTCTCGTCGCTGAAGATGGCTCGGTCGGCGTCGCCGTCGAACGCGATCCCGATGTCCGCGCGGCTCGCCACGGTGAAATCGCAGATCGTGTTGGGCTTGGTCGCGCCGCCCCCTGCGTTGATGTTCAAACCGTTCGGCTCAGCTCCGGTCAGCAGCACCTCGGCCCCGAGCGACCGGAACACGTGAGGCGCGATCGCACATGCAGCCCCGTGCGCCGCGTCGATGGCGATCTTCATGCCATCGAGGCGCTCGGGCAGCAACCCGATGAGATAGGCCTCATAGGAAGCAAGGGGGGAGGCGTCCTGGCTCAGTTCGCCGATCCCCGCGCCCGATGGCCTTGCGTCCGCTGGACCTTCCATCAGGCCTTCGATGGCGAGTTCTTGGGCGTCGGTCAGCTTTCGCCCATCATGGCCCAGGAGCTTGATCCCGTTGTCAGGCGCCGGGTTGTGGCTGGCGGAGATCACAGCGCCGAGCCCGAAATCGAACGTTCGAGCCACGTAGGACACCGCCGGCGTCGGCGCCACCCCGATGTCGTCCACGTCGACCCCCACGCTGCAGAATCCCGCGGCAAGCGATGCGGAGAGCATCGGCCCGCTTCTGCGCGTGTCCCGGCCGAGGACGACCTTCGGAGTCATTCCCGACCCAACCAAGAACCGCCCCGACGCCTGTCCGAGCTTGAACGCGAGTTCGGGAGTGAGGCTGACGTTGGCGACCCCGCGAATGCCGTCGGTGCCAAAGTGCTTGCGGCTCATGGGCCTTTGGCGACCTTGACCTTTGAGGGCCGAATCACCGTTTCGGCGAGCTGATAGCCCGGTGAGAGCTCCAGCAAGATCGTGCCCTCAGGGTGCTCCTCGGTCTCCTCGGCCACCACCGCCTCGTGAAGATTGGGATCGAAGAGCACGCCTTCAGTGGCGATGCGCTTGAAGTCGCGGGTCTCCAGCACGGTGCGCAGCTGCCTGTCCACTAAAGACACCCCCTCGATCAGGGCCTCAAGGCTGGCGCCCGTCTTTGCTGCAGCCAACGTTCGCTCGAAGTTGTCGAGCACCGGCAGGAGGTCCCGAATCAGGTCTTCGTTGGCGACCTTGGCAAACGCTTCCTTCTCCGCCATCAGGCGCCGCCGCTGGGTCTGCATTTCCGCCATCGCGCGCAGGAGCTGGTCCTTCGCCAGGTCCCGCTCCTCGGTCAGCTTGGCCATCACCTGGTACATCGTGTCGAGGGCGGCCTGGTTGGGGTCCTGGGGTTCGCCGTTTTCAAATTCCTGGGGCGCATCGACGGGCCCGACGGGCTCCGTTGCGCTCTTTTCGTGGTGGTGTGAGCGTCCTTCTGCTCGACCTCTTGACAAGCCAAAATCTCCTTTGGATAGGGTTTGAAAACGCGGAGATTGTACCCGCGCAGGGAGCGGCTTAAGGGGCCAGAAAGGGCTTTAGGGCGCTCCTCCGGGGAGGGCCGAGACCGGTGTAGCCCAGGCCTCCCTCATGGGTATCGAGGCTTGCCAACTGGAGTCCCAGAGCGCCAAGACGGCTTGCTTACCGTTTTTGCTGGAGTCAAACGAGAACAAGGGGTTGCCGAGGTGTGCGCGTCGGCTCAAGTCAAAATCGAGGCGAAAAACGCTATGGCGGCTTGCCCCGCCTCGGCCACGGCCATCTCGCCCTCGCACCCGGGCAACTCCCGAACCGAGGAACCCGCTCCGAGCTTGAGCGCCCGAATCGTCGGGTCCAAGCCCGAGTCCTCCATTCCGACGGCCACGAAAATCCCCGGGACCGAAGGAATCGAGACGCTGCGGGGCAACCTAGGTGATATCAGCGCGAGCCCCGACGCCCTTCGCGAGGATTGCGAATCCCCTACGAAGCTCCTCAAAGCAGACGCTGCCCCCGCCCCGTGGCCGATCGAGTAGATCTCCGAAAGGTCCAGTCCTCGCACCTTGCTGAGCCAGTCTGTGGCGGCCTGGAACGCCTTTGCGCCACTCCGAATCGCCACAAACACCCATCCGCGATCGAGGCATTCCTTGACGATGCCGCCCTGCCCATAGGCGTTGAACCACCGGTCCTCGAAGCCGTCCTTTCCCGCCCAAGCGAGCACCACGCGCGCCGGCTGCCGCGCCTGCACCCTTGAGACCAGCTCTTTCGGGAACGCCACGCGGAAGGTACATCCCATGTGGTCAACAAAACCGATCTGCTCAAGTTCGGAGAGCCTGGCTCTGCCTTCCTCCAGGCGCTCCGCCGTGAAGAGCCAATCGATATACGGCGGTTCGGTCCACTCCCTCTGCGCCGAAGCCATTCCCTGCTCCATGCGCCTGCCAAGAGCTCGCGAGAGAGGGTTCTTCATCTTGGCAAGGGCTGTGACTCTTTCCTTGAACCGCTTGACGATGGAAACGTAGGCGCTCTCCGGGCTCTCTCCAAGGCGCACCGGAAGCAGGTACCCCGACTCCGGGTGCAACTTGAGCTCGGGGTTCGTGGATTGAAGGTCCACGAGAAGGTTCAGGGACCGGCCAGGCACGAGACTTACGCGGCGGTTCGCCACCCGAAGTTCGACCGGTTGGACCTGGGCGGGCGTATAGGCCCAGCCCGCGCTCAGATTGGCCTTCGCGCCTGGGCTTGACCACGCCGGCGCGAACCGCACGGTCACGGCATCGCTGGGCCGAATCTCGCGCCCTTCGAGCATCGCCACCGAAAGGTCCAGCGCCTGGCAGCCTTCCGCGAACTTACCCGTGTCGGCATATCCCATCGCACGCCGGATCTCAGGGACCGCCCTCAACCGCCGTTCGGGATCGACGCAAAGGGTCCAGGCGACGTCGAGCTCCTGATAGCGCTCGCCAAAGTCGAAGCGAGACGCTTGGGGTCCGGTCTGCCAGGAGATGACCAGCGTCGCGAGGGCCACAAGCATGGGGTGAGATTACCCAGTGGCAAGTTGTGGAGCGAAGCGCAGATGTGCGGCGATGCAGGGATGAAGGAACCGAGGGACAAAGGGGCCGAGGGACACAGGGACATAGGGACAAAAGGGACATAGGGACAAGGGGCCCCCCTCACCTTCTCACCTTCTCACCTTCTCACCCTCTCACCCGCTCAGCACCACCACGGCCCTCAGGTCCTTGACAGCGAGCACGACGTCGTCCTCGACGCGCGGCTCCAGGTCGAACCCGTACTTGCGGAACGTCGCCTGCATCGCGACGTTGTCGGGGGTGGTCTCGGCGACCAGCCGCTTCACACCCCACGCACGCGCGATCTCCTCAATATAGGTTGTGAACTGGCCGCCCAGCCCCTTGCCCTGCCACTCGTCCACCACAAACGCCGCGTACTCTGCCGACACCATGTCGGGGTCCGCGACCATCCGCCCGACACCGATCATCTCTCGGCTCTCGTCACCCTCCACTTCGGCAATGATCGCCATCTCGCGGTCGTAGTCGATGTAGCAATAGCGCGCGGCCATCTCGTGGGTGGTTCCCTTGAAAAGGTGCCTGAACCGGAACCGTAGCGATTCCTGGCTCGCCTTGGCCAGCATGTCGTGCCACATTGGTTCATCTTCGGGCTTGATCGGCCGCAAGAGCACCGGCGTGCCGTCTTTCAGCTTGATGCGGCGGATCCATTCGTCAGGATAGGGCGAAATTGCCAGGTGGCTATGCCTGCCAACGGCCTTCCCCACCAGTTCGCGGTCGATGACGACCCGGGCGTCGAGAGCGATCACGCCCTCAGGCGTTGCGACCAGCGGGTTGATGTCAATCTCCTTGATCTCAGGGTAGTCGGCGATCAAGTAAGAGAACCGCATCAGCGTCTCGATCAAGCGGTCCATGTTCACGCCGGGCCTTCCCCGATAGCCGCAAAGCAGCGGGTAGGACTTCAGGCTCTCGAGCATCCGCCGCGCCAGGCTCTCGTTGAGCGGTGGGAGCCCCAGCGCCTTGTCCTTGAACACTTCGGCGGCAACCCCGCCGGTACCCACCATAATCACAGCACCGAAAGTCGGGTCCTTCTTAGCGCCCAGGATCAGCTCGTAGCCATCTTTCGACTTCACCATCGCCTGAACGGTCACGCCCTGGACGTCGGCTTCGGGGCGAGCGGCCTTAGCTCGTTGGACGATCTGATCGAACGCTTCGCGCACTTCCGCCTCCGATTTCAAGTTCAGGACCACGCCGCCTACGTCGGTTTTGTGGGTGATCTGCGGGCTCAGCACCTTGAGCACCACCGGAAACCCGACTCGGCGGGCCGCGTCGGAGGCTTCATCGGCGCTTCGCGCCGCCACGGGCCTCGTGACAGGGATCTCATAGGCCTCGAGAAGCGCCTTCGAGACGGTCTCCGTCAGGATTTCCTCGCCGTCCATGAGGATGATGTCGAAGAGGTCCCGCAGGCGGCGCCTGTCGAGAGCGAAGTCCATCGGGATGTCTCGCGGTGTTTCGTGCAGGATCTCCTGGTTGCGCCCATACGAATAAAGATTCATGAACGCCCGCACACCCGCTTCAGGGGTGGAATAGGTTGGCACGCCCGCCTGGTTCAGAAGCTGAATGCCCCCGGCCATCATGTTGCCGCCCATCCACGCCGCGAGCACGGGCTTCTTGGCATCGGCTGTGAGAGTCGCGAGTGCCTGGGCTGTCTTGGTTGGGTCGGTCACCGCTTGCGGCGCTAAAATCGCCAGAACCGCGTCGACTCCGGAATCGTGCAGAGCCAACTTCGCGGCCTCGGCGAAGCGCTCCGGTCCCGAATCTCCCAAGACGTCGACCGGATTGCCATGCGACCACGCCGAAGGGAGCACTGCATCCAGCGCTTCGATGGTGCTTGGATGGAGCTCCGCAAGCTGCCCGTTCAGCGAGAGAAGCATGTCGGTGGCCATCACGCCGGGTCCGCCCGCGTTGGTGACGATGGCAAGATTGGGCCCACGCACCTGCTTTCTTCGGCCCAGAAGCTCGGCGCAATCGAAGATGTCGGCGATATCGAAAACTCGCACGATGCCGGCTCGCTGGAATGCCGCGTCGAACACGCTGTCCTCACCCGCCATCGCGCCGGTATGCGAGGCTGCGGCCTTGGCGCTCTCTGCAAAGCGACCTGCCTTATAGGCGACGATCGGGCGGTTTCGCGCATAGCCTCGGGCGGCGCTCATGAAACTGCGTGCGTCGCCTAAGGACTCGATGTACATGATCGCCGAATGGTTGTGCCTATCATCGGCGAAATAGTCGATCAGGTCGCCGAAACCCACGTCCAGCGCGTTGCCGAGACTCACGAAGTGCGAAAACCCGATCCCTTCGGCGATGGCCCAGTCGAGTACGGACGTGCAGAGCGCGCCGGACTGTGAGACGAAACCGATGTGCCCCTCGCGCGGGTTTCCGGCGGCAAAGCTTGCGTTTAATTTGGAGTGCGGGACGATGATGCCGAGGCAGTTCGGTCCGATGATCCGCATTCCGGGAAACTCCTCCCATGCCGCACGGAGCTCGGCCTCCAGGTCCCGGCCATGCGCCCCGACCTCCCGGAATCCGGCGGAAATGATGATCACGCCGAGGATGCCGGCATTGCCGCACTCGCGGACCAGTTCGGGTACGCCGGCAGCGGGTGTGGCGATGATCGCGAGATCGGGCACCCGAGGCAGCGAACCCACGGAAGGATAGGCCTGGCTGCCCTGAACCGACTCGCGCTTCGGGTTCACTGGGTACACGACCCCCTGGAAGCCGGCGCTGATGAGGTTCCTGAGTAGGGCGTAGCCGACAGTGTTGGGCTTATCGGTCGCACCAATGACGGCGATTCGCTGGGGTTTGAAGATTCGGTCGAGGTTTAAGATGCTCACGGGCGGTCCTACTTGCCTCGCCCGATTTGCCTCGGATCGAGGCCCCTTTGGTTCATTTTTGGGCCGTCTGGCTTGGGTAGCCAGGGCCCCATGGTCCGCCTGCGGGGTGCGTTGGGTTGAGGCGGATGCGCCTTGCGCCACTTCGGTGTGTGGTGGGCCGAGCGCCTTGCCCACTGGAGTCTATGATACCTGGTCTGGGGGTTCCACAACTCGGCGAATCAACGTCCGCTCGACTTCCATTGCCGGCTCTTTGCGCTTCCAGTGGTCCCCTTTGCGTCCTATGTGTGAAATCCGGCTTTCATGCCCTCTCGCTGAGTCCACAAAGCAGACGCAAAGACGAAGAAGGGAACGGAGACTGTTCATGCATGGCCCGATCACCGCTTCAGCCGGGGCATCTCGCGAAGCTGCTTTTCGAGCTCGGCATACATCTCACCCACCCAAGCCGCCTCCTTCGGGATCCGAAAGCCAGGCTGCTTTCGAAAGTCCACGGGGCATACCAGGATGTCGCGCTTTCCCTGTGGCACCTCTTTCGCCATCGCGAAGACCTGCTCGATCGGCTTATCTCCAATGGCGATGCACCCGATCGAGACGTTGCTCCCGTGCAGGTAGATATCGCTCCCTATGTCCTTTCTTGGCACCTTTGAGTTGGCGATATCGGTGGCGTTGGGATAGTCCAGCTTGATCGAGAGGTGGTAGGCGCTCTGGGGGTTCAGCGTGGTCAGCGCGTAGAGCCCTTCCGGGACCTGCTTGTCTCCCTCCCTGCGTTTGGGGCCCAGTTTCCCGCTCGCCGCAAGAATCGGGTACGTGGTGAGATGGGTCCACGTACCATTCTCTCCGCCGACCCAGACCTCGAGTTCTCGCTCCTGCTTGAACGCAACCAGTCGAAACCGCTTGGGGGGCCAAGCGATGCCTGCAGCGGCCGCCAGCGGCTTGAGTTCTGTTGCTTGCGCCGTAGCTGCTGGACCGGAGGCTTCGGCTGCCCGATGCCGAGCCCACTTCAGGCCCTGGGGCACACCCCATGCCAGCCCGCAAACCACAGCTCCCAAGGCCGCCAACCGAACTGCAGAACGACCGCCCTTCATACTCCATCCTTGACGAGCTTGTAGCCCTTCGGCGGCACGAACCGGAACATGGATTCCGGGATCTTGGGATTAGTCTTGAGGTCGGAGAATAGCCGCACCTGGGTGATCGATCCCAGGTTTGCCGAAACACCGAGCGGATCGTGCGTCAACAGGTCGAAGAAGACGTACATCTTGGTCTCTTTGGTCAAGCGCTTGCCGTCCAGCTCAACTCGGAGCGCCTGCTTGCCGTGCCAGGAAACCTTCGCCGGCTCTCCGATAGGGGGGAGTCCCATGCTGGAAAAGTCGAGCCCGACTTCGCGAGACAGCGACCAATCCTTCTGTACTCCCTCGAAGATCTTGTAACCCTTCTCGCTGGGTTTGATGCTCCAGCTCTTCGTTGGGCAGCCGATGAAGATGCCCTGGGCCGACTCGTATCGGTAGTAGCCTCCGCGCTTCCACCACCACTTGGTGGTTTGTGGCTTGGGGAACTCCTCAGTGGTGACGGTGACCGTCACCGACATCGATGTGGCGGCCTCGATCCGGCGGTGGACCTCGTCCAGCAAGGGTTGGGACTGGAAAGCTTGCCACATCCATATCGCCGCGATCATGAGTGCATGTTAGCACTGGAAATGGACGAGGGCCGTATGTGGCATGACCGTCCCGGTCATGTCCGATCCCTCTTGAATCAGGTCGCGACTCCCTACCCGGACCGGGACGGTCCGGGGATACATGACCGAGACGGTCATGCCACATCGATGGCCTTCTCGGTACTCTTTCACCTGCGGAGCCAGACCCATAGCAACTCACCAGAAAACCTGAGAACCTGAACACCCAAAACCCTTACCACCTGGCTCCCAAGGAGCTTTCAATGTCCGACAAAATCCGCGTGACCGTGTGGGGCGAGAACGTCCACGAGCACGAGATGCCGAAGGTCGCCGCCATCTATCCCAAGGGCATGCACGGCTGCATCGCCGACGGCCTGAAGGAGGACCCGGCGTTCGACGTCAAGATCGCCACCCTCGACATGCCCGAGCACGGCCTGACCGAAGAGGTCCTGCTGAACACCGACGTGCTCACCTGGTGGGGCCACGCCGCGCACCACAAAGTCGACGACGCCATCGCCCAGCGCGTGAAGACCCGCGTGCTGGAGGGCATGGGGCTGATCGTGCTGCACTCGGGCCACTATTCCAAGATCTTCAAGTGGCTGATGGGCAGTTCGTGCTCGCTCTGCTGGCGCGAGGCCGACGAGCTGGAGCGCATCTGGATCTGCAATCCCGTGCACCCGATCGTGCAGGGCATCGAGGGGCCCTACTTCGAGATCCCGCAGGAGGAGATGTACGGCGAGCCGTTCGGCATCCCCGAGCCCAACGAGACCATCATGATCGGGCACTTCGAGGGCGGCAACGTGTTCCGCTCGGGCGTGGTGTTCCATCGCGGCGCGGGCACGATCTTCTATTTCCAGCCCGGCCACGAGACCTACCCGATCTACCACCAGAAGGAGATCAAGCTGATCCTGAAGAACGCGGCGAAGTACGTCGTGCCGAAGGGTCCGCGGTGGATCGACCAGGCGCCGCACATCCCGAAGGAGCAGGCGCCGGATCCCATTGCGGTGAAGGGATAGGGACCGAGGAACCAAGGGACAAAGGGACAAAGGGACGGAGGGACGAAGGGACGAAGGGACAAAGGGACGGAGGGACAAAGGGACGGAAGGACCGTCCGAGGTCCGAGTTGTGGCCCGATAGCCCCTCTCTCCTGCTCCGGAGGAGAGAGGGGTTGGGGAGAGAGGTCTGTGAGCGAAGCGAACTGCTCCGGCGAGTTTGACGGTCCATTCTCGAGGTCGGCCGGTTCCCGAAACCCACGGGGACTGCCATGATCCATCGCATCGCCATCCTCGTTCATCGCCACGAGGCGTTCGATCAGACCGCCTATTTCGTAAGCGAGTTCGCAAGGGTCTGGCTTGATCGCGGCATCGAAGTCGTCGTCGTGCGCGGACCGCAGGAACGCGTGGAGGCCGACGTTGCGATCCTCCACGTGGACCTGACGGTGATCCCACCTGAGTATCTCGCGCTCGCGAGGCGCTACCCCTCTTGCGTCAACGGCCACGTCGCAGACATCTCGAAACGAGTTGTGAGCACGCACTTGGTCCGGCCAGGGGACGGCTATTGCGGGCCAGTGATCGTCAAGTCGGATCGCAACTACGGTGGCCGGAAGGAACGTGATCTCGCCCTGCGTGGACACCTACCCCCGAGTTTCCTGCGCGTTCCAGCAAGCTACGATGTGTTCGAGTCGCCGGCCAGCGTTGCCGAGGATGTTTGGGCAGACCGTGACCTCGTTGTCGAACGCTTTTGTCCCGAGAAGGACGGCGACCTGTACAAGATGCGCACTTGGATGTTCTTCGGCGGCAAGGAGACCGGCTCGATTGCCTACTCACCCAAGCCCGTCGTTAAGTCCGAGAGCGTCGTGCACAGGAAGCCTCTGCATGAAGTGCCGGAGGAGCTGAGGATGATCCGGGAAGAGCTCGCTTTTGAATACGGCACGTTCAACTACGTGATGCACGAGGGCGAGGCGGTGCTGTTCGACGCCAACCGCGCCCCAGCGCTCGGCGCGTTCTCAAACGGCGACCCCTCGCCGGAGATTCGGTTCTTTGCGGACGGCATTTGGGACTTCGTCAGCTAGCGCTGTTGCGCCTTCGGAGGCCTCACGACCCGCCAACCGTCGTTTCGGTCCAACCACCGGACAGCAGCGAAATAGGGCACGCCACCCAAGGCGCATAGGATTGCGAAGAATGCCAGGTAAAGCGAGAACCGGGAGGCCGTCGCAAACATCAGAGCCAAGATCGAGCAGAGCAGTGCCGTGCCCGCACAAAACCAACCGAAACCGACAACCCACGAGCGGTTCGGCGAGCCCCAGATAGTGATCTTCACCCACAGGGGCACGTGAAGCTTCATCCCCGGTCTGGGGTAATCCACGAAGCTCCCCTTTGGCTCTGGCTCCATCGCAGCCCAATTTACCCGGCGAGCATCTCCCACCTTCCCTTGCTTGCGGCCGCCGGGCGCTCATCAGATCACGGGCTCCCGACCCAGGGCTGGCGCCCTGGGCTATCACATCAAGGCCCGTAGGGCCTCAGCGCCCAGCCTTGCGAAAGATCGTCGCGATGGCCAACCCCACAACCACCAGGCCTAACCCCCACAGGGCCAAGTTCACCCAATCGATCCTCCATCCTACAAGCATGTCATCACCAATGGCGCCATACGGCAAGCCGGGGAGAAATGGGCGTTGAGCCCATGTGCGAACCGCCCTTAGTCCGATGTGCCCGCACTTTGCTGCCTCAACACCTAAAGGTGCTGAGGCAGTTCATTCGACATTCGACATTCGTCAATCGCCCCCTACCTCACCTTCCCCAAGAGCACCTCGATCGCCTTGTCGAGCTGCGGGTCCTTGCCAGCAAAGTACTCTTCCGGCATCCAGTCCACCTTGAAGTCGGGCTGCTCACCCAGATCCTCGAGAGGCGAGCCGTCCAGGCGGTACACGCCGGTTCCCGGCATTCGCGCGCTGGTGCCATCGATCAGCGGGAACCCGCCGGTGTAGATCACGTAGCCTGGTGTCGGCATGCCGACCAGCGTCGCGAGCTTTCGCGCTTTCATGGCATAGGGGAACATCTCCGCGTTGCTGAAGCTCGTCTCGCCCATCATCACGACGGTCGGCAGACCCCAGGTCTGGCCTGGGCCAAGCTGCGGCGCCTCGTCGCGCGGCACGTAGATGGCGTTCGGCTGGCGCTCGATGACGTCGATCAGGCGGTCGCTGATGTTGCCGCCGCCGTTGTTGCGTACGTCGATAATCACGCCCTTCTTGCCTTGCGTCGCCTGCCAGAAGTCGCGCTGGAACTCGTCGAAGTTGCCGCCACCCATGCCGGCGATGTGCACATAAGTGAGCTTCCCACCCGTTTTCTCTTCGACGAACTTGCGTCGCCATTCCAGCAGGTTGCGGCGCACGATCCCGGAGTATTCGCCCGATGATATCGCTCGATATTTCACGGTCCGGGCGCCCTCCTTGCTGGCTGTAGCATTCACCAGCAGCGTGATCTCGCGGCCGGTTTGGTCGTTCAGCACGTCGCGGTAGAGCGCCTCATCCATCGACCCGTCCTTTCCGTTCACCTGCAGCACGATCTCGCCGGCTTTCAGCATCGTCTTGGTGAAGCTGCCGGGCACGCCTTTGGGTACTTCCTTGATCTTGATGCCGGGGCCATCGTAGCGGTAGTCCGCCGTGAAACCCAGATGCGCCGAGGTCGAGCCGCCCGGGTTGCCCGCGCCGGGGCCCGCTTCCGAGTGGCTGCTCTCCAGCTCGCCGACCATCATGTTCAGCAGCGTCGCCATTTCGTTCCGGTGGCCGACCGAATCCAGCAGTGGCTCGTAGCGCTTCTTGATCGCCGCCCAATCCCTTCCGTGGAAGTTGCCATCGTAGAAACTCCGGTTGTACTCGCGCCAGAACTGGTTGAACGCCGCCCCGCGCTCTTTGCGCACGTCGCGGGTCCAGTCCGCCCTGTAGGGCACAGTCGTCGTGGGGGTGTTCGGCTTGCCAAAATCCAAGATGTTCAGCGTGCCAGCCTTCAGGTAGAAGATCTGCTTGCCGTCCTGGCTGAAGTCAAACCCGGCCACGCCTCCGCCCGAAGTCATCCGCTTCAGGTCGTTTCCGTCATAGGCGGCCTTCCATAGATCGCCCTCGCTCAAGAAGTAAAGGTCGCCCTTCTCGGGGTCCATCAGCACCTTGCTCTGCGGAGCCTGCCCAATGAACCTCCTGGCGCGGTTCTCGATGCCGTCGAAGTCGATCGTGACCTTCGGGGTTGTCCCCGGCTTTTCGTACTTGAGCTGAAGTTCTTCGCTGCGAACATCCTCCTTCGTCAGCGGAAGAATGTAGAGCGCCGCGCCGCTCGCCGCGCCAAACCGCCCTCCGCCGCCACCTGCTGAGCGGTCGGAACGATAATAGAGGTACTTGCCGTCGGCGGACCATGATGGGTTGCCGTTCGGCATGTTCTCCTGGGTGACGTTGTACTCCTTCTTCTCTTGGGTGTCGTAGACCCAGATGTTGGTCCCCGACTCCCAATAGTAGTAACCGCTTCGGTCGAGCGCCTTGGCATAGGCGACCCAACGCCCATCGGGGCTCCAAGCGTAGGCGCCAGGGCCATTGCCGGGCTTGGAGAGCACCAGTTCCGGTGCGCCGCTGCCGTCGGCGCTGATCGTGTACACGCCGCCGGTCTTTCCTGCCAGCCAGAAGCTCAGCTTCTTCTTGTCGGGGGTGAATTGCAGTGCGAACACGTCGTTGTCGCTGGGCGTTAGCCGCTTCGCCGCTTTGGTCTCCAGGTTCAGGAGGTAGAGGGAGCGGGCGTTCTCGCGGTCGCTTACAAAGAACAGCGACTTGCCGTCGGGGGCATAGAATGGCTGCTCGTCCAGGCCCGCCCAATCGGTGAGCTGGGTTGCGTCCGAGGCGTTTGGGCCCTTTTCCTGCTTTACAGGGACGGACCACAGCTCGCCACGCACCTGAAAGACGAACGCGTCGTTCTTTGGGGAAAGGCTCAGGTCCTCGGCGCCCGCCGTCAGCACCAAACGCTCTTCATTGGTGGTCTTGTCGTCGATTATCGCGGTAATCGAGAGCTTCTCCGGTTTGCCTCCGGGAGCCAAGCTGTAGACCGAGCCATCCGACTCGAAGGCCATGATAGGTGCCTTGGTCGCCGCCGTCAGAAACCGCGCGGGAGCCCCGACCAGTTCGGTTTGGCGCTTCACGCGGCCGTTGGCGTCGAGTGCATAAACGTTGGGCGTTTTGGCGGCAGTGTCCACGTTCCTCGGGATCGGTTTGCCGACATAGCTGCTGCTGGGGGTCTTGTCGGTCACGGTGACGCAGTAGGCTTCGACACCGGGGGCTGGGCTGACCCACAGATGCTGGAACCCGTTCGCGCGAACCTTGGACCGGTTGCCGGAGGCGATATCAAACTTCCACACTTGGGCTGCGCCAGAGCCTTCGTAACGCGGGCGGTTCCATGGAATCTGCATGAGCCGGGTGTAGAGCACCGACTTTCCGTCCAGCGAATACCTCGGGTAGTTCACGGGCATCATGTCGAGGAATAGCGGCTTGAACTTGAGGGTCTTCACGGCAAGCTCGTAAATTCCGTTTTCCGATGCATCGCGAGTGCCGCGAAAGGCAATCCGTTTGCCATCTGGCGACCAATCGCTCGGGACCTCGCTGCCGGAGAACCAGGTGAGGCGCTGGACCGCACCGCCCTCGGCGGGGACCGCGAAGATGTCGTTGTTTCCGTACCGGTTGCTCGCAAAGGCGATCCACTTACCGTCCGGCGACCAGACCGCGTTGTCCTCCATTTCGATATGGTTGGTCAGCGGCACGGCCTTCCCGCCCTTGCTGGAAACGACCCAAATGTCGCCTCGATAGGTGAAGGCTAGCTTCGATCCGTCGGGGCTGAGTGCCAGGTTCCGAGCGCCGACCAGGTTGCGTGCGGGAGCCTCGGTGAGCTGGGCCTGCGAAACAGATGTTGCGATGAGTCCACAGGCAAGGACAACGATGCGGAAGGGGTGTCGTCGCATGAAGGCATGTTTACCTCCATATCAGCAAACCGGACTCATGTCAGGCGCATTCGCATCAAATCATTACTTTCTTGAGAACTATATTCACTACATTTTTGTATTCTAACTTTCACACATCTATCGTCACAATTGGCAGCTATTACTTCAATACTTATCGGAAGCCGTCGGGCCACACTCGGCGCGCTTCCGAGGAGAAACAGCATGAATCCGACGAGACTC
Organism: Armatimonadota bacterium; assembly: GCA_016223145.1. Lineage (NCBI taxonomy): Bacteria > Bacillati > Armatimonadota > Armatimonadota bacterium. The sequence continues at coordinate 227,509 of JACRPN010000004.1, forward strand.
GGAGTAGCCGGCGCATTTCTGTCAGGGTCTGCGATCGCATCCTGTGCGATCTACAACTACGCAACCTGGACCGACACTCCTGACGCAACTCACGTCAACGGGACCGTGATGGGCATTGGCTTGCACTTTGCCGGGGTGTACATGGATGCCCAACTCAACAACACGGGAACCTACTATTGGACCCAGGGGTCGCCGCCGCCGTACACCAGCGCCCAGGTCTCCAATGGGCCTGCCACCCGAGACGTCATCCGGTTGCGAGCCGTGTCGTCACTCAATCGAATCGAGTTCGATTCGCCGGTCGGGAATCCGATCATGGACGTTCTCAGCCTGGGCCGCAATGGCGGTCCGGTCCGCTACACCTTCAACCAGCCGTTCACGATCCTTAGCGAGGGCCAGGGGTATTTCGGAAACGGGACGCTCACGAACCCAAGCGGGAACATCCTTGAGGGGCGGGAAGGGCACGGGACGATCATGTTCTCCGGCAATGTGTCGTCCATCGAATGGACGGTAGACGTCGCCGAGTTCTGGCATGGATTCACGATTGGCGCCGTGCCTCCCGTTCCAGAGCCGAGCTCACTCCTCGGCTTGTGCCTCGGGGTTGCGGTAGCTGGGAGGCTGCGCCTAACGCGATAGGGCTACGAGCCGTTGCCTCCAATCCTGGTGCCTGCGGGTGTGTCTTCGCGGCAAGCCGCAATCGAACCTGGCGATTGTCTATAGCTGTGGGACCTTACTCCCATGGAATCAGCTGATCTGGCGCTGGACGGCGTCCAACAGAATTAGGAGGCACCAGATCATGAACAAGAAGACCTATTTGATGGCAGGATCGGCCTTGGCTGCGGCCGCGGGCGCGCTCTTCCTGGCGAAGAAGAAGGGCTGGAAACCTTTTCACAAATCGAGCTCAGGGAGCTTTTCCGAAGAGCCGATGCCCAAGACGAGCAGGATGCGCAAGGCGAAGTCGGCCGATGCGATGAACTGAGGCAGCCAGCTACCATTTGCCTTGGGCCATTTGAGGGGGCACACGTCCTTCCCGACGTGTGCCCCTGCTGCATTGGCGCTCCAAGGACCCGCAAATCTACTAGATCTCCTCTGAGCCGTCACAGACCCCAGCGTCCGGGACAACTCTATTCAGGGTCCTCTGTCAATTGGGCTGAGGCCTCAAGGGAGCTTGAAATGAGAGTGAATCGCCTTTCCACGCTGGCAGCGGTCTTGTGCGCGCTTTCGGTGCAGGCTGCGGCAGCCGTCTACACCTACGCCAACTGGAGCAGCCAACCTGACGGCGGCCATGTTGACGGGACGATCGCAGGCATCGGCGTCCACTACACCGGCGAGGTCTACTTCGCCAACCTTAACAACACGGGTGTCTACTACTGGACCCAGTACTCCCCGCCGCCATACACGAGCGCGACGGTGTCGAACGGGCCGGGAACGACAGACATCATCGGACAGAGCGTCTCGGGCGTTAACCGGATCGACTTCGATTCTCCCGTGATGAACCCCATCATGGCCATCTGCAGCATGGGCCAGCCCGGACTGCCAGTCACGTATTCGTTTAACCAGTCCTTCACTATTCTCAGCTATGGCTCCGGATATTGGGGATCGGGAACGCTTACGGACTTGGGTGGCAACGTGCTTGAGGGAAGGGAGGGCCACGGAACCATCCAGTTCTCCGGAGCGGTCTCCTCGATTATCTGGGAGGTTTCGCCTGATGAAGGCTGGCACGGTATCACCGTCGGTATCGTCCCGGAGCCCACATCGCTGGTGACCCTGAGCCTCGGCGGCCTGGCGCTGTTGCGTCGTCGTCGCAGCTGAACTCTGACTGGCTGCACTGGAGATGGGACACATCAAGAGCCGTAGCGAAGGAGCGGATCCTTCGCTACGGCTGTTCCTGACCACTGCCAAATAGGGATTGTTGGTGCACACCGTGCCCCTTCAAAGACTCCAGGAGTTCACCCGCCGACCAAATGGGAGATGCTCCCTTTCCGATCAGAGCTCGGTTTCCTGGCGGCATCTCCTCTCCACTTCTGACCATGAGTCCACCGAGCCCCATCCGCAGCGCCTCGACCGCCCCTGTCCATGTCCCCCCAGTTCCCAGATCAGAGGAAACCACCACGGTCGCTTGAGCATGCGCATAGATGAGTTTGTTGCGCCCCATGGCGTTGCCTGCGGAGAAGCCCGCGCTCGGCGCATAGGGGGTGCAGAGACAAAGCCGTCCTTCCTCCAGACGATCGGCCACGTCGCGGTCTTTCATGGTCCGCGAGAGAGAGTCAGCTAGGATTCCTAGCACTGTGCCTCCACTCGTAAGAGCGGAGTGCATCGCCGTGGAGTCGACCCCCTTTGCGCCCCCCGAAACAAGGGTCCAGCCTGCCTCTGCTATCCCGCGAGCCACATCCGAAGCGAAGTCTCGGCCAACTTCATCCACATTCCTGGAACCCACCACACCGACGCTCGCCTTGTTGAGAATCGCTAGGTTCCCCGATGCAAAGATCATCGCAGGCCCACGAGTGCCAAGGCGCTCAGACCATTTGGCGGGGAACGACGGGTCGAACGAGCACACGGGAACCACCCCGCATTCGCCAAGGCTCTGAATCTCATGCTCATAGAGAGTTAGGGAGTCTAGTCTCTTGGCCAGGGTTGTTTTAGCTTCTGCACCATAGCCCCGAACGGCCCCGCGCAGGTCTACTTCGTCGCCGCCCGAGGCAACAACACCCACCAGTTCCCGGAGCACCTTTGGTGGGAGCGTCGGCAGGCCCTCGATCAAGTGGCTGGACAGCGCGGCTACCAGGAGGCACTTCACGAGACGAACCTCCGGGGCCTCGCCGTAGCCAGCGCAAACGGCATGATCGGGCCGCTGCCCTTGGCCCGCAGCTCGACTCCGATTGCCGCCAGCGTCCAGCCTGAATCCACCACGTCGTCGACCAACAGCCCGATGCCGTGGCGCACCTCCACAGCTGCAAACGCTCCCCAAGCGTTCATGCATTGCGCCTGTTTCGTGTCCATCGCCTTCTGCGGCGGCCTGGGCGTCTTTCGGCGGACGCCCTCCACTGCCTCGATCCCCAAAGCCGCCGCCAGACGTCGCGCGAAGCGCTCCAACGCGCTCCCGTGTTGGGAGCTGGGGACCCAGGTCAGCCACCCAAAGCCCAGACCGGTGGCCCGAATCGCCTGGGCAGACGCCCCAACAAGCTCATCGGAGAAGTCCAAGAACTCATACTTGCCCTCTTTGACCAACTGCCCCCAGCCAGGCTCGTTGTAGGAGCTCAGCGCAATACCGTCCAAGAGCTGCTCATAGGGTCCGAGGTTCTTGGGCCTCCCTAGATCGACACCGGAGGGCAGCTTCGTGATTGCCTGGATCCGGTAGGTCGTGCCGTGAAGGAAGCGGCGGGCACGATCGATCAGTTCCTGCGACAAGTGGACTTCCGCGTGCGGGTGGCACCGATCGCAGTGGCCGCAAGGCTGTGGGTCTTCTTCATCAAGCATTCCGAGCAGGAGCTGCATCCGGCAGCCTTCATACCGGGCATAGAGCTTCATCTGTTCGAGCTCGTGAAACCTCTCCGCGCGAATGGCCTCGACGCGTTCCCAATCGAGGTTCCCCGCGCCCGGTACCTTGGACCAGCCTTCAGAAGTCCGCTCGATCAGCGCTTCGGCATCCAGGATCTCCAGCGCCTGACGGATTGCCGTGATGGGCGTCTTTGGGAAAAGCGCCGTGAGTTCGGAGAGGGCTTTGGGCGACTCCCCAGCGGCCTGCAAGATTCCCTCAAACAGCCACCGTGCCGGCAGCGCCGTCTCCGCAAAATGGACCGAAGTGGACGCGTCGTCCTCCATCCAGATCAGAGCGGCATAGGCCACGGGCAACGACCTGCCGGCCCGCCCAATCTGCTGGTAATAGGCGATGGGCGAGCCCGGAAGACCCGCGTGGACCACAAATCCAACGTCGGTCTTGTCGTAGCCCATGCCGAGAGCGGAGGTGGCCACGAGCGCCTTCAAGCCGTTCGCCATGAACTCGCTTTCGAGCTCCACCCGCCGTTCGTTGTCCAGGTCGCTGTGGTAGGCGTGGGCCTCGATTCCAGACTCCCTAAGCCAAAGGGCCGTTTTCTCGGCTTCGTTGATCGTCAACACGTACACCACTCCCGTCCCCGGGAACTTGGGCAGATAGCGCGCGAGCCAGGCCAGCCGCTCGGCGGGCTCGGACGTGCGAAACACGCTCAGCCGGAGGCTCTCCCGCGCGAGCCCGCCTCGGTGGACCGTGAGGCCCGGGCCCAATTGCTCCTCGATGTCGGCAATCACCCGGTTGTTGGCCGTGGCCGTGGTCGCCAGCACCGACGACCCACGGTTCAGGTCCCGCAGGACCCTCACGATGCGCCGGTAATTGGGCCGGAAATCGTGTCCCCAGTCGCTGATGCAATGCGCCTCGTCCACGACCACCAAGCTGGCACGATCGAGAAACAAGGGCAAGAGGTCACGACGAAACGTCGGGTCGGCGAGCCTCTCCGGTGACACCAGGAGCAGATCCACCTTGCCCCCGATCAGCGCCGATTCGATGCTCTCTCGATCTTGGTTGTTGGTGCTGTTGATGGACTCCGCCCGCAAGCCCAGGCTTTGTGCCATGGCGATCTGGTTGCGCATGAGCGCAAGCAAGGGGCTGATGAGAAGCGTTGGCCCGGCGCCGCGCTCGCGCAGGAGCTTCGTGGCAATGAAGTACACCAGGCTCTTGCCCCAACCGGTCCGCTGGACCACCAACAAGCGCTTTCCGCCCGAAAGCAGCGCCTCGATAGCCTCCCATTGGCCCGGCCGAAACGAGGCGTCTGGCCCCAGCGATGCGCGCAGCAGTTGCTGAGACGCGGCCTTCAACAGGCCAAATTCATCACCACCCCTTGTAGTAGACAATTGTCCGCATTATACAACATTGGGGGTCGCTCTCCAGGCCCATAGAAAGCTCATCAAGTGATCTATCTCTCCAAGGTTGCAACGGTGCAGCAGCTCGTTGATGTGGCGATCGCACCGTACTTCTGTGATTTGGTACAGTATTTTAGAACCAAGCTAGGTAAAGAACACCCATAGCTCTGTCGATAATCAATCTTGCTGTGCGGCCGCAAATGGGGCATCGATGAAAGCCTTGGGCAATCTGGAATTCAGTCGAAAAACACTTAGCTCTATCTTGCGCTTCTTCACGGACTGGATCGGAGCGTTGATCACGATCGGCGTGTGCATCTGTACGGTAGCGTCCAAGCATACGGTCTACGATCATCAGATCGACCACTTGCTCATCGTCTCGATCGCTTTCGCCGCCTTTCATCGGGGAACTCTTGCCGGCCTCATCTCGGCTGCCATTGCCGCCCTCACCCTTGGATTGGGGGCCATAGCCGATCCGGAATGGCAATTTTCATCGGAAGGCTTTGCCGACGGTGTGGTTATTTTTCTCTCGCTCCCGATGGTGTTCTCCGCCGGATCGCTAAGGCGAACCGTCCTTCGATCGATCGACGAGAAACTGGCGCTTGAGCGCAGGCACTCAGAAGAACTTGGCGAAGCCCTCGACCGCGCAAGACAAGCGGAAGCCAGCCTGGCTGAGCTCAACCGGAACCTGGAAGAAGCCGTCGCGAGTCGAACAAAGGAGATTCAGCAAGCCATCACGGCTCTCATGGATACAGAAGAAGAGCTCCGGGCCGCCAACCTGGAGTCAGGGTTCCTTCTGAGGGCTCTGGATTACCATGCCGCAACAATCGTCATGGACCCACAGTTCAAAATCCGCCACGCAAACCAGAAGTTTCTGGACATGCGGGGACTTTCGCTTGAAGACGTGATCGGAAAGACTCCCCTAGACCTTCAATGCAGCCCCGGCCAGGCAACGGCATTTTCTGCGATCAGCACTGAGATTCTCGCCGGACGTGCCTTTCATCAGGAAGTTCCGATCAAGGATGACGATGGCCGAGCTTGCTGGCTCGACTGGACCGTCGTTCCCGAGTTCGACGCATCGGGCAATCTCCTCCGGTCGGTTGGGATGATCATCGATATTTCGGAACGGAAGCGTGGCGAGGAAGAGCTGGTCCAGTTTTCGCGAGCCGTATGGCAAAGCCCGGCTTCTGTCGTGATCACCGACCGGGACGGCGCGATCCAATACGTGAACCCAACGTTTGAAGAGGTTACAGGCTACACCCTAAAGGAGGTTCTCGGAAAGAACCCACGGGTCCTAAAATCGGGGAAGACCGAAGATGAGATCTACGAAGGGATGTGGCGTGCCATAGCGTCAGGGGGAGAGTGGAAAGGCGAACTGTGCAATCGGAAGAAGAGCGGCGAGCTCTTCTGGGAGCATGCGTCGATCTCCGGCATCCAGGATGATCACGGCGAAATCATAAGCTTTGTGGCCGTCAAAATCGATATTACGGCCCAAAAACAAGCCCAGGAGGAGATCGAGGCAAGCCACCTTGAAGTGGTCAAACGCCTCGCTCTCGCCACAGAGTTTCGCGATGACGACACCGGAGCCCATGTGCAGCGGATTGGCTATTTCGCTGCTGCACTGGGCGAGGCATGCGGGTTAAGCGAAATGGAGTGCGAGACCCTTAGCTGGGCCTCGGCGCTCCACGATATCGGCAAGCTTGCGATTCCGGACTCCATCCTTCTGAAGCGAGGCAAGCTCACGGAAGAAGAATACGCCGTCATGCAGACCCATGCGGCGCTGGGAGCCAAGATGCTCGAAGGCGGGCGTGGCCCGATTCTCGAACAGGCAGAGGTCATCGCACGCACCCACCACGAGAAGTGGGATGGCAGCGGATACCCCGCCGGCCTGAAGGGTAAGGACATCCCCCTCGTGGGCCGAATCGTCGCTATCTGCGATGTGTTCGACGCGCTCACCTCGGAGAGGCCCTACAAGCGCGCTTGGCCGTTTGGCGAGGCCATGGCCGAAATCGAACGCTGTGCGGGCACGCACTTCGACCCCCATCTGGCCAAGCTCTTTGTGGCCAACCGGTCGAGAATCCAGCTTATCCTCCAGATGCTCGCCGATAGAAAAGATCGTAACGACGAGAGCGATCTGTTGGCCGCCTGAGCCCCTCTGGAGCAGGGGGTCCCGGAACGCAAAGGTAAAATGGCCTCGGCGCCGCCGCGGCGCAACTTTGCGAATGAGCCGACCCAAGCCGCAGAACATCCTGACCTCCACCGCAGGGTCCGCATCGGCGATGGCCACCCTCGTGTCGGAAATCGAGCGCATTCCCACGCCTGAGGAGCAGCTTCAACCCATGCCCAACGACAGTTTCGATTGCGACGTCTGCGTCATCGGCGCCGGACCCGGCGGCTATGTCGCCGCGATCCGCGCCGCCCAACTTGGAGCCAAAGTCGTCGTCGTCGAGAAGGAATATCTGGGGGGCACATGCCTGAACTGGGGCTGCATCCCCAGTAAGGCGATGATCGCCAGCGTCGAGCGCTTGCAGCACATCCAGCACGCCGACAAGCTCGCGGTCGAAGTGCCCGACGGCGCCAAAGTGAACTTCGAGAAGTTCTCGGCGCGGCGAGACAAGATCGTTCAGACTCAGCGCGGCGGCATCGGCATCCTCTTCAAGAAGAACAACATCCGGCACATCGAGGGCTTCGCCAAGTTCGTCGATGCTCATACGATCGAGATCGGCCCGTGGGAAGGTCCGAGGTCTGAGGTCCGAGGACCGGAGGGACAAGGGGACAAAGGACCCTCCGAACCTAACACCCAGAACCCAACACCTAACACCACGCAGCAGCGCCTCTCCGCCAAGAACTTCGTCCTCGCCATGGGCTCGTCGTGCATTCGCCTGAACATCCCCGGCCTCGAAGGCGGCCGCGAGGAAGGCGTCTGGACCTCCGACGACGCCGTGACCGCTCCATTCGTGCCCACCTCCATGCTCATCCTCGGCGGCGGCGCGGTCGGCGTGGAGTTCGGCTACGTGTTCAACGGCCTGGGCAGCAAGGTCACCGTGGTCGAAATGATGCCGAACCTGATTCCCACCATGGACACGGACCTTGGCGTCGAACTGGGCAAGCTCCTGGGACGACAGGGCATCAAGGTCCACACCGGGGCCACCCTCGAGAGGGCCGAGAAGACCAAGGACGGCTGGAAGTGCACCGTCAAGAAGGGCACGGAGGTCGAAGAGATCGAGGTGCAGGTGGTGCTGCTGGGTGTCGGGCGGAAGGCCAACACCGAGGGCATGGACCTGGAGAAAATCGGCGTCAAGCTGCACCGGCGCGGGGTCGAAGTGGTGGACGACAGCCTAAAAACCCACTGCCCAAACGTTTACGCCATCGGCGACGTGACCGGGCGCATCCAGCTTGCCCACGTGGCGAGCGCCGAGGGCATCCACGCTGTGACCAACATCCTCACGGGGGCAGACAAGCAGTTCGATTACCGGGCCGTTCCAAGCTGCGTCTACACCGTGCCCGAGGTCGCCAGCGTGGGGCTCACCCAAAGCGAGGCGGAGGCGCAGGGCCGCGACGTGACGGTCGGCAAGTTTCTGTTCCGCCCCCTGGGCAAGGCCATGGCGATCGCCGAGCAGGATGGCTTTGTCAAGGTGGTAGCAGACAAACAGTACGGCGAGGTGCTGGGCGTGCACATGATTGGGGCTCACGTGACCGATATGATCGCCGCCGGGGTTGCCGCCATCAAGATGGAAGCCACGTTGGAGGTGATGGCGGAGACGATCCACGCGCATCCCACGATGGCCGAGGCGATGCTGGAGGCCTACGAAGACGCCATGGGGCATGCCATCCATAAAGCGTAGGAGCGAGGTCCGAGGTCGGAGGGTCTGGGTTTTCAGGTTCTCAGGTTCTCAGGTTCTCAGGTCTTCAGGTTTTCAGGGTTTCAGGGTTTGGGACCGGAATCACCTTGCCCCTTGAGTCGGTCAGTAGGTCTGTCGGTTGGAGGGCGGACCGGTAGCCGCCGGTTCCGTGCCTGCGCTGGAGTTCGTAGGTTCTCAGGTCTGTAGTTCCGGAACCACCTCGCCCCTCGTGGGAGAGGTCGGTGAGCGCAGCGAACCGGGTGAGGGGGC
>JACRPN010000005.1:0-40464 GCA_016223145.1 Armatimonadota bacterium
CGGAGACCTTCTTGGCTTCGGTGTCGTCGAAGCTCTTCACCTTGCCGCCAAACGGCACGGGCCGCGCGATGACCGCCACCTTGGCTCCCTTGGGACGCGAATCGAGGGCAAACACCGCCTTGCCTTGAACGACCGCGGGCGTGTCCACCATCTTGGTGGGCTTGCCGAGAAGCTTGAACTCGCTGGGCTTCTTGAGCGTGACCGCCGAACGCTCGGGAACCGGCAGCTTCGCTGCGATGGCCGCCAATTCGCCGAAGGTAACGCGCTGGCCCGAGTTGCCACCGAGGATCGAGCCGTTCTCGATGCGGCACTGCTCGACGCCGATGTTCCACTTCTGAGCAGCCGCCTGCCTCAGCATGAGGGCTGCAGTAGCGCCGGCCCAGCGCATCGCCGAAAAACTCCCGCGAATGCTGTTGCTGCCTCCAATGCCCTGGCCGCCGTACTGTCGCATGCCCCCGTCGGCCTTCGACATGACAACCTTTATCGACTTCCAGTCCACACCGAGCTCTTCAGCGACGCACATGGGAAGGGAAGTCTTCACGCCGGTACCGCACTCGGGCCTTGGCGCGAGGATCGAAACGACTCCTGTCGTGTCGATGGAAACGAAGACATTAAGCGTCGCGTTTTGGGCTGCCTCGTTCGACGCACCGGCCGCTTTGCGGCTCGGCAACACGCAACCCAACACGAGCCCTCCGCCGGCGATCATGCCGGCATTCAGAACCGTGCGTCGGGAAACTTTGGTGATAACGCTCACTTGGAACCTCCCATTTTCGCTGCTCGCTTGATCGCCTTCTTGATGCGCGGATAGGTGCCGCATCGGCAAAGGTTTGCGCCCATTCCGGCGTCAATTTCGGCGTCAGTCGGATTCGGCTTTGCCTTAAGGAGTGCGGCTGCGGCAAGGATCTGTCCGCCCTGGCAATAGCCACACTGCGGCACATCTTCCTCGATCCAAGCCTGCTGAACCGGGTGCGAGCCGTCTTTGGAGAGCCCCTCGATGGTCATCACCTTCTGGTTCTTGACCTCGGAAACGGGCAGGAAACAGCTCTTGTGGGTCTTGCCGTCGAGGAGCACCGTACACGCGGCACAATCTCCGACACCACAACCGTACTTAGGTCCCTTGATGTCCAATAGGTCTCGAAGAGCCCAAAGCAAGGGCATGTCGGGATCGGCGTCGAAATCCCGTTTCTGGCCGTTGACGTTGATGCTGAATTTGGCCACGCAGCTACCTCCCAGGCGCTGGGCCGCGCCTGCCTTGGCAGGTGCGTTTCATGCCCAACCGCTCTTCTCCTATGATACGCAGGATTGCGGGGAAATCGTGGGCATCAGTTCAGGTGCCTCTTGCCCAACTCCCTCTCCTCTGCTGGGAGCATTACTTTAGCGGCGCCTGTCTCCCTCCCCAACCCCTCCCTCATATTCCGCCGGAGCGAAAGACAAGGGAGGGGCTAGTCCTCTCCCACGAGGGGAGAGGGGGAAGGCCTGGCTTACGCGTCCGCGTAGAGGAAGAACTCATAGGGGTGCGGACGCAGGTCGATCGCGTCGCACTCGTTGAGCAGCTTGTACTCGATGTAAGTATCGATCAGGTCCTTGGTGAACACGTCGCCCTTCATCAGGAAGTCGTGGTCCTTGGCCAGCGCCTCGAGGGTGGCCCGGAGCGATCCCGGCGTTTGCGGGATGTTCTTCTTCTCCTCGGGTGGCAGCTCGTAGAGGTCCTTGTCCATCGGCTTGGGCGGCTCGATCTTGTTCTGAATGCCATCGAGGCCGGCCATCAGGCACGCGCTGAACGCCAGATACGGGTTCGCCATGGGGTCCGGCGCACGGAACTCGATGCGTTTGGCCTTGGGCGACTTGCTGTACATGGGGATTCGAACGCAAGCCGAACGGTTGCGCTGCGAGTACATCAGGTTGATCGGCGCCTCATAGCCCGGCACCAGACGGCGATAGCTGTTGGTGGTGGGCGCGCAGAAGGCTAGCAGCGCGGCCGCGTGCTTCAGGATGCCGCCGATGTACCAGCGCGAGATGTCCGAGAGGCCCGCATAGCCGGTCTCATCGTACATCAGCGTCTCGCCGTTCTTCCAGAGGCTCATGTGGATGTGCATGCCGCTGCCGTTGTCGCCGAAAAGCGGCTTGGGCATGAAGCAGGCGATATAGCCATGCCGATAGGCGGTCTGCCGAATCACGTACTTGTACTTCAACAGGTTGTCGGCCATCGGAATGAGCGGCGAGAAGCGCATGTCGATCTCGCACTGCCCGGCAGTCGCCACCTCGTGGTGGTGCACCTCCACGTCGATACCTACGGCCTGAAGCTGGGTCACGATCTCCGAGCGGACGTCCTGCAGCTTGTCCATGGGTCCGCAAGGGAAGTAGCCGCCCTTGGGCCGGATCGTAAAGCCAGAATTGTCTTCCTTTCCGCTGTTCCAATGGGCCTCGTCGCTGTCAATCGCGAAGCCGGACTTCCACGGGTTGTTCTCGTACAGCAGCGAATCGAACAGGAAGAACTCGGCCTCGGGCCCAAAGTAGGCCTCGTCGGCGATGCCGGCGGAGCGCATGTACTGGAGGCATTTGTGGGCCACATACCGCGGATCGCGCGAATAGGGCTGGCGGGTGATCGGGTCCTCGATGTTGCAGATGACGACGGCGGTCTCGTGCTCGGCGAAGGGATCCATAAACATGGAGGCCGGGTCGGGGATGAGCAGCATGTCGGATTCGTTGATAGCCTGGAAGCCCCGAATGCTGGAGCCATCGAAGCCGATCCCGTCTTCGAAAGTCTCTTCCTTGAAGTCCTCGGCGGACATCGAGAAGTGCTGCCACTGGCCGAAAAGGTCGGTGAAGCGTATGTCGACGAATTTTGCCTTGTTGCCATGAACGAAGGCGACGGCATCCTTTGCGGTCATCATTTCCTCTCTTTGCCCCTCCTCAAGGGCGTTTTGGCGGGATGAATGCGGGTGCTCGGTTTTCAGGTGTTCGGGTTTTCAGGTGTTCGGGCTGTTGGTGTCCAGGTTCACCGTCTCACCGGCTCGCCCACTCACCGACTCGTCCCATCACCGTCTACAAGTTCCCCAAAACGGCGACGAACCGGACGCCCCGCCTGGCTCCGGCTCGCTTTTCTCTAAGAATCCCCTCGGCAACGCTGCCAACGATAGGACGAGTGTACCGAGCGGAACGCCTCCCAGGCAGGGGGTGTTTTTCCACCAGCGATGGGGAAGCAGCCCGAGGCTCCAAACATGACCTTTGGCCTACAACGACGAAGTCGGGAACCGACACAGGGATCTCCTCCGTAGTCCCTTCGAAACCCGACAGTTTTGAGGTGCAAACATGAGGATGGGAACACTCGCTTCGATCGTCGTCGCCGCAGGATGCCTGGCGCTCGGCACGTATTCCGCCGCCCAAGTGGACGGCATCGACCTGGTCGCCGGGAACCAAAACGTGGAGATCACGACGGTCCCCGCCGAATCCGCGATGCAGACCTACCGCGTCACGCAGAGTTCGAAAATGGCCAAGCCGAGCCCCGCGAGCACGAAGGCTCTGCAGAAGAAGATCACGAAGCGCTTCGCCAACGCCAACCTTTCCGAGGTTTTGGCGTGGCTGAGCCTTCAAGACCTCAGCTTTGTGGCCGACATGGGGGCCTTTCCCGATCGGAAGGTCACCTTCAACTTCAAGAACCAGACCCTGAAGAACGTGATGGACACCATCGCCGAGACGTTTGGCGGCGCCTGGAGCCAGAAGGGCGACATCTACACGCTGACGCCGAAAGCGCCCAGTTTCGTGTTTTCGCGTTCCGGAAAGGCCGGCTCGCAACCGTGGAGCTCCATTGCTCCACAGACCTTCACCATGACCCCAAAGGGCGAGTTCAAGCTCCAACCGATGCCGAACCGCGTCTGGGCGACTCCCAAGACCGAGTTCAAGATCGAGGGCTTGCCCAAGAGGAACTTCGAGTTCTCTTTGGGCAACATGCACAACCAGGGCAAGGAGCTGACCCCGGCCCAAAAGAAAGAGGTCGAGGCTGCCATGGCCAGGGCCAAGGAAGAAATCAAGCGGGCGATCGAGGAGCTAAAGGGGCACAAGGGCCATATCCAGGGACTTGATGACAAGCAGCTGCACGAGCTCATCAAGCATCTCCAGGAGATCATCGGGAAATCCGTGGGCGGCGCCTTCCAGTGGCAGGGCTTCGACGAAAACTCGATGGACCTCAAGCTCTTTGAAAAAGGCGAGATGAAGGAGCTTCATGACAAGGAACTGGCTGAGCACATGAAGGCTCTCCAGGGCCTCAAGCTCGATGAAAAGCACTTCGGCGACGCCATGAAAGAGCACATGAAGGCTCTGGAAGGGTTGAAGGGAGACCACATCAAGGTCTTCAGCGGCGATGAGATGAAGGAGCATATGAAGGCGCTCCAAGGCCTAAAGCTCGATGAGAAACACCTCGGTGACGCCATGAAAGAGCATATGAAAGGGCTGAAGGAGCTCGAAGGTAGCCATTTCAAGATGCTTGACAGTGAAAAGCTCAAGGCCCTTATCGAGAAGTCCCACGGCAACATGAAGGGGCTTGACGGGGAGAAGCTCAAGGCACTCATGGAAAAGTCTCATGCCGAGATGAAGATGCTGGACGCCGACAAGATGAAAGAGCTGATGAGCAAAGCCCATGCAGACCAGAAGCGCGTACTGGAGCTGGCCGAGGCGGGCAAACTCAAGGCCAAGGTGACCGGCGAGAACCTGGGCAAGTTGGCCGAGTCACTGACCGACGCCCAGCGCGAGCTCATGAAGAAGCAGGGCTACCTGACGCCAAAGGACCTTACCGAGGAGCAGCGCAAGCTGATCCCCGACATGGGCAAAGGTGACTGGACTCTGACCTATTCGAAGGACGGCAAGTCGGTGACGATCAAGGGGGGATAGTCTCCCACCCTCCCGACTTCGCTTCCCTCGCTCTGCTCGGCGGGATCTTCGATAGCCCCTCCCTCAGTTTCCACAAGAGTGAAAACCAAGGGAGGGGCTACACCAGCTCCACAGTCTCCAGGTGTCTCGGAATCGTCGTGTTCCATCCCAGGACCTCGCCGATCTTGTTGGCAAGCGCCGCCTGAGCCTTTGGCTCGCCGTGAACAATGAAGGTCCGCTTGGGCGGCTTCTGAAAGCCGGATAGCCACCTCAGAATCTCGCCCTGGTCGGCATGCGCGGAGAGCGCGTTCACCTTCTCCACCTTCGCGCGGACCTCGACCTCCTGACCCAACACGCGAACCGTCGGCTCCCCTTCGATCAGATCCCGTCCCAAAGTGCCCTCCGCCTGATACCCGGTGAACAGCACCACCGTGTTGGTCCGCTCCAGCCGCGCCAGCAGGTGATGCACCACTCGCCCGCCGTTGCACATGCCGCTGCCGCTGATGATCATCATCGGGCCCTGGCGCGAGTTGAGCTCCTTCGACTGCTCCCGGTCCCGGACCCACGTCACGTCCTTGGCCTCCAGCGGATTCTGCTGCTGGTCGAGCACCAGGCGCGCTTCTCGGTCGTATTCCTCCGTGTGCTTCAGGTACTGGACCGTGGCCTCACTGGCCATGGGGCTGTCAACGAAGATCGGGACCCGCTTGATCCGTCCTGAATCCTGCAGCCGCTTAATGTAGAAGAGCAGCTCTTGGGTACGGCCGATGGCGAAGCTCGGCGTGATGATGCATTGCCCCTGCTCCCACGCCTCGTTCAAGATGTGCTCCAGCTTGAGCTCGGGGTCCTCGACCGAGTGCAGCCGGTCCCCATACGTGCTTTCGACCACGAGGTAGTCGGTGTCCGCGACAGCTTCGGGATCAAGCAGGATCGGGGTGTCGTAACGCCCAAGGTCCCCCGACATGAGCAGGTTTTGGCCATCCGGCAGATCCATCGAGGCGAACGCGGACCCCAGAATGTGCCCAGCGGGCAAATACCTGTAGGTCACTCCCCCCGGAAGCTGGAATGGCGTATCAAAGCGCACCGGCTCGAATCGCTTCAGGCACCGAAAGGCGTCGGCTTCGGTATAGAGGGGCAGCGCCGGCTTGTGCCGGGTCAGGGCGTGCTTGTTGCGGTACCGGGCGTCGTCTTCTTGCAGGCGGCCGGAATCGGGCAGGCTGATCCTGGAAAGGCCAATGGTCCCAGGAGTGGCATAGATCGGCCCCCGATAGCCCTGAGCGACCAACCTCGGCAGATAGCCGATGTGGTCCATGTGGGCATGGGTGATCACCACGGCATCGATGTCGTGAGGCTGGATGGGAAGCGGCTGCCAGTTGCGCTCGCGCAGTTCGCGTTTGCCCTGAAAGAGCCCGCAATCGACGAGGATTTGCTTGCCACGTACACGAAGGAGATGTTTGGAGCCGGTAACGGTCTCTGCGGCGCCGCAGAACTGAAGGGTACAGGTCACGATTCCTGCATTGTGCCCTATCTACCGGCTACCAATAGGGCGGAAAGATCACGCCGTCCTGGTTCCGGTTGTCCGAGTAGATGACGCGGCTGTCTGACAAGCTCCAGCGATCACCTGTTCTTTCGAGGGTCATTCGGATGGCCGGCCGGTCGACGCCACCCCAGGTGGAAGGCTCCTCGGCGATCGCGAGGACATAGGCTCTGTTGCCCGTATAGCCGAGCACTTTGTAGAAGGCGTATTTGCCGTCGATCCCTTCTTCGTCAACGGCCTCCTGAACGGCCTCCATCATGGAACCTCCAACGAGTGCTGTCTGCGCCTCAAAGAAGGCATAGGGCAGCAGGGAACACGCGATGAACAGCGTCACCCAGATCTTCGAGGAGCCGTCTCCACCGTTCACCTGGATAGGACGGAACATGGTGACGAACAGGGTCAGCAGCCCTGACGCCACGAAGGCAGCACCGATGTAGAGGATGAACCCAAACATGCTCTTTCCCATCTTCTTCTCGGCGCGGCAGAAGGGGAGCAATACCCACCGGCGAGCGAAACCGGCAATTCCACCTGGAGAAAGGCGGCCTGAATTTCCGGGCCCATTGAACCGAAATTCTCAATGGGAATCGATGAATGCATGGATGAAGGATCGGGGGTTGCGGCGGGCCGAAATGCACCGCCGACATGCGGCGCAGAGCTTGAAGCGCTGTCCCCTCTGCAACACCTTGAACGCCCGCCAAAACGCAGAGTGCGTGACCTGCCGATGGTACGGCGAGTTCGAGAGCGACCCGTTCCTGATCGAGGAGGGGCTGGACCAGATGATGCGTCGGTGCCCCGAGTTCGCCGAGGACTTCCTGAGCGATTCCCGGGCCACGGGCGCCGCAGGACCGCTGACACGGGTGCTCACACTCGTGACGAACCTCTGGCGAAGGGTTTTGCGCTGCGGGCTCAGGCGACTCTATCCATCGGGTTAGGCGAGCCTATCGTGCCGTGCCGATGCGAGCCAGGGCTGCGTCGAGCTGGATGTTCGCCGTGCGCAGCCTCTGGCAAAGGAGCTTCCCGATGTTCTCGAACAGCTGCGCTTTGAGGGCGGCGTCGGAAACCAGAAGCGCGTCGAGATCACATGACGGGATCACGGCGGCGCTCGTGTGCCCCACGGCCGTGACGGTAGCCGAGCGCGGCTGATCGTCCACGAGGCTGACCTCGCCGACGACGCTGCCTGGCCCCACCTCTGCCAAGGTCTCCTCAGAGAAGCTCTTGATCAGCGCAGAGCCGGTCAGGATTATCATCAGATCGCTCTTCTTGTCGAACTGGCGCACCATCACCTGCCCGCCGTCGAAGAATTGCTCTTTGGCGATGTTCACGATCGCCTCACGCTGGGCATCGGCAAGGCCCCGGAACAAGTAGTTGTGGCGCACGGCTTCGGCAATATTCACTGGATCCTCCTGACTCGCACCCTATTTTAGAGGATGAAGGGCCAAGGATGCGAGGTCTGAGTGGCCGATAGGGACCTTCCGGTACCATTCCTACCTGAAATGAGCGTTCGCGTCCGCCCCTATGAGCCTGCTGACCTGGAAGGATTCAAGAACGTGCGTCAGCACGTGTACCATGGCGGGGCACCGATTCCGGAGGACACGCAGCTCTTTCGGGACGACATTCGCGTCACCGTTGTCGAGAAGGAAGGCAAAATCGTGGCCAGCGCGAACGCGCTCGATATGCGCATCGCCTGCCGAGGCGGGGTGCTTCGGAACGCCGGAGTCGCGGCCGTTGGCGTCCTTCCAGAGGAGCGATCGAGCGGTGTGGGGTCGGACCTGATGCGCGGCGCCGTCCGCGAGTATTTCGGCGCCGGCTTTCTGCTCTCAAGCCTCTACCCCTACCGGGGCGCGTTCTATCGCAGGTTTGGCTACGAGTTCAGTGGCAAGACGCTGGAGATCAAAGCCCCTTCCCAAAAAATCCCCAAGGTCCAGCCACTGCTGCCCGTTCGTCAGATTCCTGTCGAAGAGGCCGGGCTTTTGCGGCCGTGCTACGAGACCTTCACAGGGCGCTACAACGGGATGAACCTCAGAAACGACGACCAATGGTGGCGGCACCTTGGCCGGGAAAAGCCCTACACGATCTATGTTGTCGGCGAGCCCGTCGAGGCCTACGTGTCGGTCCGACTGGTTGCAGGGTTCTTTGAGAACCAGGAGGTCCATGAATTCGTGTGGACCACCCAGCGAGGCTATCTCGCCGCGCTTTCACTGATCCGCTCTCTGGGCATCAATCAGAACTCGGTGAGCTGGTTCGAGCCGGCGGATTCGCCGTTTCAGGCTCAGTTCGACGAACAGGGGATCGAGTTCAAATATGACTGGCCCCGGCCTATGTGGCGCGCCATTAACGTGCCTGAGTGTCTCGCCGCAATCAAACCGTCTGGGACCGGAGAGGTCACGTTGAGGGTCGAAGACCCGTTGATTCCAGAAAACGAGGGCCCTTGGCGGATCCAGTTTGGCTCAGAGCAAGTCGAAGTGGAGAGGGCGGATTCTGGTGCTGTGGAGATCGGTATTCACGCCTTTTCCCAGGCGCTGATGGGCGAACCATGTTTCACCCGTTGCCTGGAGCAGGGAAGAGCCACGGCGCGGACGGACGAAGCCGTATCCGCAATGGAAGCGCTCCTTCCTGGGGCCATCGTGTACACGATGGACTTCTTCTAGGGTCTGCGGGCTCCCGCCAGTCTGTCGTCCCGGTCCTGTCGACCCAGCCAAAGCTCTGCACCCTTGAGCGAGCTGTAGCTCGCTCCCCTGGAAAGTTGGGATGAACCCCGCCCTCCAAGCCGGACCGACTCTGTTAGTGACTACCCGTAGCCGCTGGCTTTAGCCGGTGAAGTTACACCATCACAGGCTGCTTCGCGGGCCGCCAGCGGACGTCCAGGTCCTTGACCGCTTTGGTCTCGTCCAGCCGTCCAACGACCTGAGACTTGGGCGCCTCGTGGAGCAAGTCAGGGTTGCTTTGAGCTTCCTTGCAGATGGCAATGAGCGTGTCGCAGAACTCGTCAAGCGTCTCTTTGGCTTCCGTCTCCGTGGGCTCGATCATCAGGCACTCCGGCACGATGAGGGGGAAGTAGTTGGTGGGTGGATGGAAGCCGTAATCGATGAGCCGCTTGCTGAAGTCGAGGGCGCGCACGCCGTTTTCCCGCTTGTACTTTTCAACCGTAATGACGCACTCGTGCATGCAGAAGCGGTCGTGAGCCGGGGGGATCCAGTCTTTGAGCCGCGCCTGAACGTAGTTGGCGTTCAGCACCGCATGGCGAGCAATCTCGGGCATATATTCCTTGCCCATCGCCAACAGATAAGTGAGCGCGCGGACGGCCATCAGGGAGTTGCCCCAGAAGCTGGAGACGCGCCCGATGGAGAGGGGCCGGTCGTAGTCGAGGAGGACTTGGGTGTCGGTCCTATACTTCCTGTCGGATGTGTCCGACGAGTCGGACAGGTCAGACAAGTCAGACTGGGCCCTGCGCACCACCGGGCTCGGCAGAAACGGCTCCAGATGGCCCTTGGCGCCGATCGCGCCGCATCCGGGACCACCGCCACCGTGGGGCGTGGTGAAGGTCTTGTGGAGGTTCAGGTGCATACAGTCGAAGCCCTGATCGCCCGGCCTCGTAATGCCCACCATCGCGTTCAGGTTCGCGCCGTCGCAGAAGACCTGGGCACCGGCGGCATGGACCATCTCGCACACCTTGACAATGTTTTTCTCGAACAGCCCCAGGGTCGAAGGGTTCGTGACCATAAACGCAGCCACCGTATCGTCGAGCTGCGCAGCCAGGCTCTCTAGGTCGGTCTGCCCGTCCTCGGTGGTCTTGACAGGCTTCACCGCATAGCCGCAACGCGCCGCGCTGGCAGGGTTGGTTCCATGCGCGCTGTCCGGGATGAGTACGACGGTGCGCTTACCGCCCTCGCCGCGCGATTCGTGGTAGGCCTTGACGAGCATGAGGCAGGTCTGCTCGCCATGAGCGCCGGCGACCGGCTGCATGGTCATCGCGTCGAAGCCCGTAACCTCCGTGAGAATCTCTTGAACCTCCGCGATCACCTCCAAGAAACCCTGGCACGTTTCGGCGGGCTGCATCGGGTGGACGTGGGTGAAGCCCGCAAGCCCTGCGGTGCGCTCATTGATCTTGGGGTTGTATTTCATCGTGCACGAGCCAAGCGGATAGAAGCCCGTGTCGATGCCGTAGTTGATTTGGCTGAGGTTCGTGAAGTGGCGGACCAGGTCGAGCTCGGCGATCTCGGGGAGGTTCAATTCCTCTCGCCTCTCGCCTATCGCTTCTCTCCAATCGACGTCTGGCGTGTCGCAATGGGGCACGTTGCAGCCGATGCGTCCAGGGCGAGACTTTTCAAAGATGAGGGTCGGGGTGGGGACCAGCTTGGTAGGCATGGCAATGAGGGGAGTTTACTCGGGGGCGTTGGGTTTGGGGTGTGGGGGGTTGTGGATGGAGGTCCCGGGCCACGGGCCGCAGTCGCAGGCCTCTTCTCACCGACTCCCCACAAGCCGCGGCACTCAGGGCTCGGCCAGGAACGGATACCTGTAATCGGTGGGGGAGACCAGCGTTTCCTTCACCGTCCTGGGGCTCAGCCAGCGGAACAGGTTGAGCATCGAACCGCTCTTGTCATTCGTCCCGGAACCTCTTGCCCCGCCAAACGGTTGCTGGCCGACCACCGCACCCGTGGGCTTGTCGTTCACATAGAAGTTGCCGGCTGCGTGGCGCAGAACTCTCGTTGCCAGGTTGACGGCGTCGCGATCCTGCGAGAAGATCGAGCCGGTCAAAGCATAAGGCGACGTCTGATCCACGATGTGCAGGGTCTCTTCAAACCTGCTCTCGTCATAGACGTTCATCGTGAGCACCGGCCCAAAAATCTCCTCGCACATGGTGCGGTATTGGGGATTTGCCGTTTCGATGACCGTCGGTTCGACGAACCAGCCCTCCGTCTTGTCGCCGGAGCCGCCCACGAGGATTGAGGCGTCGGTGGCTGCCTTGGCGCCGTTCAAGTATTCGAGGATGTTGTCGAAGTTCTTCTCGTCGATGACCGCGTTCACGAAATTCGAAAAGTCTTCGACCGTGCCCATCTTGAAGCTCTTCACCCCTTCGACGAGGCCCTCACGCACATGGCTCGCCATGTTGGAGGGGATGTAGCAGCGGCTTGCGGCCGAGCACTTCTGGCCCTGATACTCGAACGCTCCACGGAGCAAACCGGTCACGACGGCTTGCGGATCGGCGCTCGGGTGTGCGATAACGAAGTCCTTGCCGCCCGTTTCACCAACGATCCTTGGATAGCCCTTGTAGCGGTGGATGTTGTCGCCAATGGACTTCCACATCCCGTTGAAGGTGCCCGTGCCACCGGTGAAATGAAGGCCGGCGAAATCCGGATGGGAAAGACAAACTTCGCCGATCGTCGGCCCCGGCGCGAACACCAGATTGACGACGCCGTCGGGCAGCCCGGCCTCGCGCAGGATGTTCATGATCACGTTGGCGCTATAGATCTGCGTGTTGCTGGGCTTCCAGACCACCACGTTGCCGCATAGAGCGCAGCTTGTGGGGAGGTTTCCGGCGATGGCTGTAAAGTTGAAAGGGGTCACCGCGAGGATAAAACCCTCGAGGCCCCGGTACTCCGTGCGGTTGTGCATACCGGGCGCTTGGCCTGGCTGAAGTTTGAGGATTTCGGACAGAAAGTGAACGTTGAACCGGAGGAAATCAGCAAGCTCGCAGGCCGAATCGATTTCCGCTTGAAAGGCGTTTTTGCTCTGGCCGAGCATCGTTGCGCCGTTGATCGTGGCGCGGTATTTGCCTGAGATCAAGTCGGCGGCCTTGAGGAAGATGTGGGCCCGCTGCTCAAGAGTCGTTTCAGCCCATGTGGGCCTGGCGGCAAGCGCGGCGTCGATGGCCGCCAGGACGTGGCCGGCTTCGCCTTGGTGGTAGGTTCCGAGCACGTGAGAGATTTCGTGCGGCGGGCGCATTTCCTTGAGTTTCCCGGTGCGCACCTCTTTCCCGCCGATCATCATGGGGACCTCTGTCGGGCGCGCCTTCATTTCGCGCAGAGCGGCCTTAAGGATCTCGCGCTCCTTGGTGCCTGGGGCATAGGTCAGGACGGGCTCATTTTGGGGTCTGGGGTAGTCGAAAGCGCCGAGGCTCATAGGCCCAGTTTACCGATGTGAGTGCGGCGTGCTCCAGGTGCGTTTGGGCAGAGGACTCTGGGCTGCGCAGTGAAGCGCAATTGGCCTCGGCACTTCGGATGAAGTCTTGGAAGTGGGGCTATAAGCCCTCTCATGAACCTGCAAGACGTGTATTGGAGGGACGGAGGGACAGAGGAACGAAGGGACGCGGAACCGTAGCCGCAGGTCTTTAGCCTGCGTCCGGGCATTTATGAGATAGCTTGTAGTGGGAGACGCAAACGCGAACAAGCCACAAAGGACAAGGCCGCCGCCTTTCGGCGACGGCCCCGTCACTCTCATCGAGGGCCGGGAGGCCCGCTATTTGCTCGAAGTCCGGCCCTTACCCATCGCTTGTGCTTTGCGCAAGG
The DNA here is from genome assembly GCA_016223145.1 of Armatimonadota bacterium. Classification (NCBI taxonomy): domain Bacteria; kingdom Bacillati; phylum Armatimonadota; species Armatimonadota bacterium. The sequence goes on from JACRPN010000005.1 coordinate 12,907, forward strand.
CCCCAATCGCCGCCTGTTTTGCTTGGGGCGGCATCTTGTCGTTGTTTTCGATGTCCTTGATCTGCTTTTCCAGCGCCGCGCTGGACTCCTCGGGGGTCATTTGCACGTCCCCTCCGTAGTTCCCAGAACCGCAGCCGGCAGCCGCGAGAATCGAACCGAATACGACGAGAGCTGTGATGATCTTCATGTTCTTAGTAGGGATACCAAGCCGAGTCGAACTGCGCCGCTTCGCGAATGTAGATGTTCTTCGCCCAGTCGACCTTCGTACCGGTCTTGGATCGGGTCCAAGCGGCGGCGTGGCCATCCAGGAAGATGAACGGAACCGCATTGTTGTAGCGATAGCGAGGGAACATGCCGCAGCTTGCCCACATGTTCCAGCTTTCAGGCGTCTCGGTCTGTCCCGAGGGCGGCTCGTAATAGGCTAGGTCGCAGTCGCCATGGTTCGGCTCGATCGAGCGGTTGATGCCCGTTCGCCGCGGCACCCAGTTGGTGCGGTCCCAGTCCAGCCAGTCGGTCCAGTCCCACTCCCAGGCGGCAAACTGGAGCCAGTTGGCATAGCCCAGGTTGATGCCGCGCTCGATACACAAGACCTTCTCGGCCAGCATGTCAATGTTGGTCGGGCTGAAAACCGGCGGGATCGAATAGCCGTTCCAGGGCGCCGATCCGTCGCGCATCAGGTCCTGGTGCATGGCATAGGAGCCGTTGCGCTGCTTGGTGGAGTCGCCGGGCGATCGGAAGATGCCCTCAAAGCCCCAGAGCTCCCAGCCGCCGGCCGGGTCCTTTCCATTACCGTTCTTGATGTACGGTCCGACCATCTCGGGCCAGCCGTGCCAAGTGTAGGGGTTGGGCGGATCGACGTACTGCAGCATGGGCAGCTTATCGTCGTAGTCCGTCAGATACATCATGACGCCCATGCCGATGTTTCGGGCGTTGGACGTCGAAACGGCCTTTTTGGCCGAGTTCTTCGCTTGAGCAAAGACAGGGAAAAGGATCGCCGCCAATATGGCGATGATCGCGATGACGACAAGTAGCTCAATGAGCGTGAATGCAACTTTTCGTTTCATCTAGGGTGTCCTCCGAGGCGGTGCGGTCGAACCGCGTTCAATAAACTCCGTATCTAAGACAATGTCCTCGACATCCTTGTCCCCATCCACAAGCCTGAGCAGGCATTGAACGGCAAGGGTGCCAAGCTTTGTGATCGGCTGGCGCACGGTCGTGATTGGTGGGTTGACCGTGGCGCTCGTGGGGGTCATGTCGAAGCCCGAAATGGAGATGTCTTCGGGGACCTTCAGACCCGCTTCGCTGGCCGCATGGATGGCGCCGATGGCCATCTCGTCGTTGGCGCAGCAGACCGCCGTGGGAGGGACGGGAAGGTCGAGCAGTTCTTTCATGGCTCGGTACCCTCCGTCGATCTCGAAGCGGCCCCGCACGACGTACTCATCGCGGACGCGGAGCTTTTGCCGATAGAGCGTTTCTTGATAGCCTTTGAGCCTGAGGAGTGCGTCCTCCATCGTCAGAAGGCCGGTGATGTGGGCGATGCGCGTGTGCCCCAGGTCGATAAGGTGGCGGACGATCTTCGACATACCGCCCTCGTTGTCGATGCCTAAGTTCACCACGCCGCCCTGAGGGATGCCTGCCATGGTGACGCAGGGAAGACCTGCGTTGGCGACGCTGAGAACGGCGTTCTGGCCAACATAGGGGGACACGAAAATCGCGCCGTCAACGCGGCCATCGAGGATCGCCTCGCCGACTTCGTGCCCGCTCGTCTCGCTGAACCTGGTGTAGACGAGAAGGTCCTGATGGCGGTGGCCGGCTTCGTTGGTGATCCCGTTCAGGGCGAGCTGGAGGTAAGGGCTCAGGAACAGGTTGTCGTACATCTCCGGCGGCACGATACCGATGACGTTGTTCTTGCCGGTGATCATCGACCGCGCGAGGCGGTTCGGACGATAGTTCATCTCGCGAGCGACTGCTCGTACTCGCTCTCGAAGCTCTGCCGGAACGGGCCGCCCCGAATCGTTCAGCGCGTAACTCACCGTGCTGATCGAGATATTGAGCCTCTTCGCTATATCCTTGATTGTCGTCGCCATTGACCTTGCGAAACGTTTCGCGAAACGTTTCACCTCCTACAATACACAAGTTTTTGGCCAATGCCAAGTGTTTCTCGAAAAATGTCCTATACAGAAAAGTCAACTAAAATAGCAACGTGGTTCTTGGGAGATCGATTTTGTCCTTCGCGGGGCTTGGGCTCTTTGCCGTGGGGGTGTTCTGTTCTGCGGTCGGAGAAGGGGTTGGCAGGCAGCAGAGCGCGCCAGAAGGCGGGAGCGGCGCGTTGTTCCGAACGCAGGCGACAGCCTCCTCTCACCGAGCCTTGACGTCGGTCTCTTCTCTGGGGTCCACAGAGCTCATGGCTACTTCGGTACCGGCCCTCGACGAAGGACGCGACGCATCTGCCGACGAGCCGATCGAGTTCAACCGCGACATCCGCCCAATCCTCAGCCTCTGTTTCACCTGTCACGGGCCCGCCGCAGGTGACGGAGTCGCCGGACTGCGGCTCGACAGCTTCGAGGGCGCAACGAAAAAACTGGAGGACGGCAAGCAGGCCATCGTCCCCGGCAATCCTGACGCCAGCGAGCTTGTGCGCCGGGTCGAGGCCACCGACGAAGCGATTCTGATGCCCCCGCCATCGAGCCATAAGGTGCTGACGGCAGCCGACAAAGCCAACCTCCGCCGATGGATTCTGGAGGGCGCCAAGTACAAACCGCACTGGGCCTTCGTCAAACCGGTTCGCCCACCGCTTCCCACCGTCAAGAACACGAAGTGGGCCCGAAGCTCGATCGACCGGTTCGTGCTTGCCCGCCTGGAGCATGGAGGGCTCAAGCCGGAACCTGAAGCCGAAAAGGGCAGGCTCCTAAGGCGCGTGAGCCTTGACCTCACCGGCATTCCGCCCACACCGGCAGAGCTCGATGCCTTCTTGAGCGACCAGAGCTCCAGGGCCTATGAGAAGGCAGTGGACCGTCTATTGGCCTCGCCAAGGTACGGCGAGCGCATGGCCATGGATTGGATGGACTATGCCCGCTATGCCGACAGCAACGGTTATCAGGCCGACTACGAGCGCTATCAGTGGCGCTGGCGCGATTGGGTAATCGACGCCTTCAACGGCAACATGCCCTATGACCAATTCACGGTCTGGCAGATCGCCGGCGACCTGCTGCCAAACGCAACCATGGAGCAGAAACTCGCGACCGGGTTCAACCGCAACCACCGGATCAACACCGAAGGCGGCGTGATCGCAGAGGAGTGGCGCGTCGAGAACGTGATCGACCGCGTCGAAACCACGAGCGCCATCTGGCTCGGACTGACCTCGGGATGCGCCCGCTGCCACGACCACAAGTACGACCCCCTGACGCAGCGGGACTTCTATCGGATGTTCGCCTTCTACAACAATGTCCCAGAAACCGGATCCGGCGAAGAGCGCCCGATCAACCACCCGCCAACGCTCAAAACGCCCACCGCGGCACAGTCCGCCGAATTGGCGAGGCTCACGGCGCTGATCGACAAGAACGCGAAGTGGATGTCCGGCAGAGCAGCGGCGAACCGGGCGAGATCGGCAAGCTGGGCTCTGGCCCCGGAGAAGCCATTGAAGACTGCAGGGCAGCTAAGCCAGGTTCGTCTGAGCGCGACATCGGGACTAAAGACGGAGGGGAAGGTTCAGTTCGAACCCGGGAGAGCCACAGGCTCCGCAGCGCTATCGGAGGGAGGCTTCATCGATCTGGGCGATGCCGGAGCTTCCTTCGAAAAGGACACGCCGTTTTCCTATGGCGGTTGGGTGAAGCCGGCAAACGGCGAAGGCGCGCCGTTTGCACGGATGGACTCCGGGAACGCCTTTCGCGGCTGGGAGTGCTCGCTCGTCGGGGGCCGTCCCCAGGCGCACTTGATCAACCGATGGCCCGAAAACGCACTCAAGATCGCCGCCAAGAACACGATCCCGAACGGCAAGTGGACCCATCTTTTCTTCACCTACGATGGCAGCATGAAAGCGAAGGGCTTCCGGATGTACGTGAACGGGAAGGCGGTCGAGACGACCGTCGAGAACGACAGGCTCAGCGAGACGATCAAGACCGGGGTCTCCACCAAGCTTGGGCGAAGAACCAACTCCGAGCAGTTTGCAGGTTCGGTGGACGGGTTTGCCTGGTGCGACGCCGAAATGACGCCGGCAGAGGTTGCCCAACTTGCGGCAGCGCATCCGGCACGACCCCTCCTGGCCATACCGAAGGAGAAGCGCAGCAAGGAGCAATCGGAGGAGGTCGCCCGCCTGTGGTCGCTCGACAATGATAAGGCGTTCGCCAAGACCGCAGCGGAATCGGAATCGGCCCAGGAGGACTTACGCAAGCTCGAAGCGAGCATTCCCACGACGATGGTGCTCGAAGAGATGCCGAAATCGCGGGATTGCTATGTGCTGGAGCGTGGCCAATACGACAAGCACGGAGAGCCAGTGGAAGCCGGCCTCCCATCGTGGCTGCCCAACATGCCAAGCGGCGCTCCGAACAACCGGCTCGGATTCGCGCAATGGATCGTGTCGCCGGAGAACCCGCTGACGGCCCGAGTGACTGTGAACAGGCTTTGGGAGCGGTTCTTCGGGAACGGACTCGTGAGCACGGTCGAGGATTTCGGCACACGCGCCGAATACCCGTCGCACCCCGAACTGCTCGATTGGCTCGCGACGGAACTGGTGCGGCTGAAATGGAACCTTAAGGCGTTCATCAAAGAGATCGTGATGAGCCGGGCTTACCGGCAGTCCTCTGCCATTAGCGAGGAAAAGCTCGAAAAGGACCCGCAAAACCGGCTCATCTCGCGGGGACCTAGATTTCGGCTTCCTGGAGAGGTGATCCGGGATCAGGCGCTGTTCGTGAGCGGCCTGCTTGCGGAGAAGCTCGGCGGGCCGTCGGTCTATCCATACATGCCCGAAGCAGTCTGGGACGAAACGAACTTCTACGGAAACCTGAGGAACTACAAGCACGCATCCGGGCCCAACCTTTATCGCCGCAGCCTCTACACCATTTGGAAGCGCACGGCCGCCCCACCCAACATGCTGCTGTTCGACGTGCCGGCGCGAGAGGCTTGCCGCGTCCGTCGCGCCCGAACAGACACGCCACTTCAAGCGCTCACGCTCATGAACGACCAGACCTTCGTGGAGGCCTCGCGGGTCCTGGCTCAAAAGATGATGGAGGAGGGGGGAGCGACGCCAGAGTTGAGGATCACGTACGCGTATCGGCGCGTGCTGTCGAGGGACCCCTCTAAGGCGGAACTCAGAGTCCTGACGGCGAATCTGGCGGCTCGGACAGATCGGTATCGCAAGGACCCAAAGGCGGCAAGAAGGCTCCTCATCGCCGGAGACGCGCCGCTAAATCTGAGCCTCGACCAAGCAGAATTGGCCGCCTACACGCTGACCGCAAGCGCGCTCCTCAACCTGGACGAGACGGTGACCAAGGAATAGCCATGAAAAACGACTTTCAGCTTCAAGACCAGTTCAACCGCCGAACCTTCCTCAAGCGAACCGGCGGCGTGGGTCTGGCTGCCCTGGCGTCATTGCTCGTGAGGGAAGGGTGGGCCGAGACAGGTCCGAGGTCCGAGGCTCGAAGCTTGCTGGGACCAAGAGACGAAGGGACGAAGGGACTGAGGGACGTAGGCACAGACCCAAACCCCACACCCCGAACCCTAAACCCTTCCGAGGGCGGCCTCCCAGGATTGCCGCACTTTCCCGCAAAGGCCAAGCGGGTCATCTATCTGTTCCAGTCCGGCGCGCCGAGCCAGATCGACCTGTACGACCCGAAGCCACAGCTCAAAGAGCGCTTCAGAGAAGACCTTCCGGCGAGCGTGCGTATGGGCCAGCGCCTGACCGGCATGACTAGCGGGCAGAAGGCGTTCCCAGTCGCGCCGGGCATTTTCGGTGCCAAGACCTTTGGGCAGAGCGGGCTCACGATCAGCGAATTGCTCCCGAACATCGGCGGGATCGCCGACGAGATTTGCATGATCCGGTCGATGTTCACCGACGCGATCAACCACGATCCGGCCGTCACGTTTGTACAGACCGGGCACCAGCTTGCGGGCCGACCCAGCATGGGGTCCTGGCTCAGCTACGGGCTCGGGACGATGAACCGCGACCTCCCGACCTACGTGGTGCTCACCAGCATCGGGCGGGGAAGGCAAGACGATCAGCCGCTCTATGACCGGTTATGGGGCTCGGGGTTCATCCCGACCCAGCACCAAGGGGTCAAGTTCCGAAACACCGGCGACCCCGTTCTGTTCCTCTCCGATCCTCACGGCATCGATCGTCAAACGCGGCGCGAAATGCTCGATGAGCTGATGGGGCTCAACAAGATTCAGCGGACCGCCACCGGCGACCCTGAAGTGGACACCCGAATTTCGCAGTACGAGCTGGCATTCAGGATGCAGGCGTCCGTGCCAGAGCTTCTCGACATCTCCACCGAGCCCAGCGCCGTGTTGGAGATGTACGGCCCCGACGTCCATCGAAAGGGTAGCTATGCTTACAACTGCCTGCTCGCAAGGCGCTTGGCAGAGCGTGGCGTCCGGTTCGTTCAGCTTTTCCACATGGGGTGGGACCACCACTTCGACCTTCCCAGGATGGTGAGGGGCCAGGCCCAAGACACCGATATACCGTCCTCGGCGCTGATCAAGGACCTGAAGCAGCGGGGGATGCTCGACGACACTCTGGTCGTGTGGGGCGGCGAGTTTGGGAGAACGGTCTACTCGCAGGGCGACCTGACAGAGACGAATTACGGCCGCGACCACCACCCGCGCTGCTTCTCCATTTGGATGGCCGGCGGCGGCATCAAGCCGGGCATGAGCTACGGGCAGACCGACGATTACAGCTACAACATCGCTGAGAACCCGGTCAGCATGCACGACCTGCATGCGACGATGCTGCACCTTTTGGGGGTCGACCATGAGCGCCTAACCTTCAAGTACCTCGGCCGCGACTTCCGGCTCACGGACGTGAGCGGGGAAGTGCCGAGCGCGATTCTGAAGTAGGTTCCGGTGAACAGTGATCGGCGATGGTCGGTATCAACTCCGGGTCCTCCCTCCGTTCTGAAGGGGAGTACTGTAGGCGCCGGTTCGGTGCCGGCGTCCGGTGGTGAGGTCGAAGATCCCGTCGCCTCTGGCCGGGAGGGGATGGGAATGCGGCGTAGGTCCAACATTTAGGTACTCGGGTTTCCAGGACGCCCGAACCCAATCTCGTTAACCCATACGGCCAGGTCGGAATAGACAACCGTAATCCATTCCCCAGATGTGTCGTTATTTATTTCCGAAATCGCTACAACTTGCCAACCGTGCTGGCACATCTCGTTCATTCCTGCTTCGGCTTCTTCAATTTGGTTATATCGCCGGACCTTGTAAGCCATTTCGCCTCCCCTCCTACGGCACCGTCACCACGCTCAAAATCGCTGAAGTCGCTCCGACTCTCGCGCTGTTTTGTATCTCTTGCGCGCGGTATTCGCGCTGTTCAGGCTGGCCTGCAGCAATCGGCGCGCGGGCATCGACGTATTCCGCCGTCTGAGAAATCCCAAGCTGCTCCCAAGTGCCAGCGCTGCGCTTGCTGCCCACCGCAATCAAGCCGAACGTCTCGGTGAGGTCTAAGGGCGAGACAGTTCCCCAATTGTCCCTGGCTATTCCCATCGAGTCATTGTACAATAGACTCGAAACGTGACGAAATGAATCCCAACAGCTATCTTAGCCGAGACCCGAAGGTATGCGGAGGCGAAACCGTGTTCAAGGGCACAAGGGTGCTGCTTCGGACGGTCTTGGCGAGCCTAGCCGAAGGGGACCGGGAAGAGGATCTGCTGGAAGCATTCCCTACGCTCACAGTGGACCACATTCGTGCGGCAGTCGCATTCGCCGCAAATTCGGCGCTAGAGGATCAGCCCGTGCCGGCGGTGCCCCAAGTCCGGTGAAGATCAAGCTGGACGAGAACATCCCAATCAACGTCGCGTCTTCATTTGGCGCGATCCACGAAGTTGATTCAGTCCTTTCGGAAGGGCTCCAAGGCCACGACGACTCTGCGATTTGGGCCGCTGCCCAAGCGGATGGACGGTTCCTGATAACTCAAGACTTGGATTTCTCGGACCTGCGAGCCTATCTCCCTGGGACTCACGCGGGCATTTTGCTTCTTCGGCTACGCAGTCCCTCGCGGGCTGCGATGATCGCACGGGTCACCGAGATTTCGGAGATGGAGGACTTCCCAAACTGGGAGGGGTGTTTCGTGGTCGCGACAGACTCGAAAACTCGTGTTCGGAGACCAAGCTAGCAAGCTCCGAAAATGCGGCAATGTCAGCCCGTCCGACTTGGGGCAGCTACCCCAGAGACGATGCCTCTCGGAAAAACGCAGAAGCTCTGCGTCGGGGATTGCAGTCAAAATCACCTCTGTGACCTACGACGACTTGGTGTCACTGGCTATGGAGCTGCCCGAGACGTCGGAAGGGCCGACTTGGGGCACATCCGGCGTCAAACGCAAGAATCGCTTCATGTTCCGGATCAAGGAGGACGGTGAGTCCGTGGCCATCCGGCTCGACTGGGATACCCGGGACCGGTTGCTGAAGGAGCGCCCGGAAGTGTGCTTCCTGACGCCTCATTACGAGAACTACCCGGCGTTGCTCGCCCTCTTGGAGTCCCTGGACTCGGAGCTGGCATGCGAGCTGGTTCGGGCCAGCTGGGAGTTCGCCCCCAGCAAGGACCAACGCAGCTGAGCGGCTAAAGGCGTACGCTCCTAAGCCGCAAAGCATTCGCGATGACGCTCACGGAGCTGAGGCTCATGGCCGCTGCCGCAATCATCGGACTCAGGAGGACGCCGAAGAAAGGATAGAGAACACCGGCCGCCAGAGGAACGCCGAGCGTGTTGTAGCCGAACGCCCAAATGAGATTGAGCCGAATGTTCGACATCACGGCGCGACTCAACTTCCGCGCTCTTAGGATGCCACTCAACTCGCCTTTGACCAGCGTAATCGCGGAAGTATGGATGGCCACGTCGGTGCCCGTTCCCATCGCGATGCCCACGTCTGCCGCAGCGAGTCCCGGAGCATCGTTTACGCCATCGCCGGCCATGGCAACCACTTTTCCTGCTTGGCGCAGCTCCTGAATGACCTTCGCCTTGTCCTCGGGCCGCTGGTTTGCTCGGAATTGGCGCAGGCCGAGCTTCGAGGCGACAGCCTCAGCCACTCCCTGGGCGTCTCCCGTGAGCATCACCGGCTCGATGCCGAGTTCAGCGAGGTGAGCGAGTAGGGCCGCAGCATCAGGCTTGATCGGGTCCTCGACCCCGATGAGGCCGATAACAGCCCCGTCGCGACAGACGAAGACGGTGGTTTGTCCCTTCGCCTGCAGCTCTAGGGCCAACCGGGCCAGATCCCCGGGCTCAATGGCGAGAGATTCGAGCAGCGCCAGGTTGCCAAGGGCAACAGGCGCGCCGTTAAGGGTGCCTTTGAGCCCCAAACCCGTCAGGGATGAGAAGTCCTGAACCGCGCTGGGCTCGACGCCCTGGGTGGCGGCTGCTTCAAGGATGGCTGCGGCGAGCGGATGCTCGCTCGATCTTTCAAGTCCCGAGGCCAAGGCGAGAACCTCTTGCGAGCTGATGGTGCCTGCCTGGAGAATGGCCGCCACCTTTGGTTTGCCGACGGTGAGCGTGCCGGTTTTGTCCAAGACCAACGTGTCGACTCGCTCCATGAGTTCTAGGGCGTGAGCGTCCTTGACAAGCACGCCTGCCTGGGCTCCGCGCCCCGTGCCCACCATGATCGACATCGGCGTCGCCAATCCCAGAGCACAGGGGCAGGCGATGATGAGGACGGCGACGGCGTTCAGGATCGCATACGCGAGCTTGGGCTCCGGCCCCCAGACGGCCCAGCAAACAAAGCTTAGGGCCGCACTCAGCACCACAGCCGGCACGAAGATCGCGGAGACGCGATCGGCAACCGTTTGGATGGGCGCCCGCGATCGCTGGGCCTCGCTGACCAGCTTGACGATCTGTGCCAGCAGCGTGTCCTTTCCAAGGCGTTCTGCGCGCATCACGAATCCTCCGCTGCCGTTGAGGGTTCCTCCGACGACGTCGTCACCCTCGCGCTTTGAGACCGGAAGCGACTCGCCGGTCAGCATCGATTCGTCGACGGCGCTTTGGCCTTCCGTGACGACACCATCGACCGGTACTTTCTCCCCTGGGCGAACACGCAGGAGGTCGCCGACTTGAAGGTCGCGCAAAGGCACATCTTCTTCCTTTCCGTCGGCGGCCACCCGCCTGGCGGTTTTGGGCGCCAGGCCCAATAGGGCCCGGATCGCGGTGCCGGTTTGGGAGCGCGCTTTCAACTCCATGACCTGTCCCAAAGCGACAAGGGTCAGAATCACCGCTGCAGACTCGAAATAGACCGGGACGGCGCCCATGTGGTCGCGAAACGATGCAGGGAAGAGCCCTGGGGCAACGGTTGCGATCAGGCTGTGCAGATAGGCCACGGCCGTTCCGATCCCGATAAGGGTGAACATATTCGGGCTTCGCAGCTTCAGGGAAACCCATGCCCGCTCAAAAAACGGCTTGCCGTTCCACATGGCCCAGGTGGCAAAGAGCGCCTGGATCGCCGCACCGGCGCGGGCGTTGTGCGGGAAGAGGTCGAGGCCGACCATCGGGCCCATGGCGATCACGAGGATCGGAACGGTAAAGGCAAGACCGGCCCAGAACCGGCGGCTCATGTCTTCGAGTTCCGGGTTCTTCTCTTCGATCTCGATTTCGCGCGGTTCGAGCGCCATGCCGCATTTCGGGCAGTTGCCCGGCCCGTCTTGAACCACCTCCGGGTGCATCGGGCAGACATAGACCTGTTTGGTGAGCTCTAGCGAGACCTCTTCGGGTTCCAGCGCCATGCCGCACTTGGGGCAGGGGCCAGGTCCAATTTGGCGAATCTCGGGGCACATCGGACAGATATAGACACGGGTGTCGCCTTCGGCAGCCTTGGCCTCGGCTTCATCGGCTGCTTTCCGTTTTTCGGGGTCGAGGTAGCGTTCCGGGTCGGCGTCGAACTTCGTTTTGCAGCCGGCGCAGCAGAAGTAATAGTCCTTTTCCTGATAGGTGGACTTTGGCGTGTCTTCCACAGGTTCGACGGTCATCGAGCAGACCGGGTCGATATGTCCCTTGGGTTTGGCCATTTGCAGGGGCTGGAGGTTGCGTCGAGGTTCCATGGTTGAGGCTCCCGCATCGCCGTCTAGCTTTCAGGACCACCTCGCCCCTTGTGGGAGAGGTCGGTGAGCTCCGGCGAACCGGGTGAGGGGTCGCCAGGCGCCGAAACGTAGCGGCCGTGCGGGCCCCACTAGGCTACCTCTTGTCCTAAGGGTTCGCCTGTTGCTGGGATATGCTCGATGGATGAAGTCCGAGACCGCTTACCTGACCTTTCAGACCCAACAGAGGGAGGAGTTCGTCTGCATTACTGAGGAGGTCGCCCGGGTCGTAGGCAAGTCCGGGATTCTAGAGGGGTTTTGCCTCGTGAGCGCCATGCACATCACCTCCGCGGTCTATGTGAACGACCTCGAGCACGGCCTGATCGAGGACATCAAGGAGTGGCTGCGGGGCCTTGCTCCCACCAAGGACTATCGCCACCACCGGACCGGCGAGGACAACGGCGAGGCGCACCTAAAGAACCTGGTCTTGCATCACCAGGTGATCCTCCCCATCACCTCTGGGCGGCTTGACCTTGGACCCTGGCAGCAGGTGTTCTATGCCGAATTCGATGGGCAACGCCGCAAGCGCGTGATCGTAAAGGCAATTGGTGAATGATGAAAGAACCTGGAAAGCGGGCAAGACCGGACCCGGCAGCAACGTCTCTCTTGATGCTCGCTGGGAACGAGCGGATGGTACGCCGGGCTCATCTCGGACTTGACAAGGCTATGGAGGAGATGACGGGCAGTGCGGACGTGCTTGCCACGTTTCTCAAGAACCATGCCGACGCCGCTGAGCCGCTTGCCCGCGGGTTGGGAACCGAGGCGGATGTGATCCGGCAACGGGCGGAAGCGATTGGCCCAACCTCGGAGCCGCCTGCCGATCCACCAAGGCTCCCGCCTAACAAGCAGGAGGCCCTGGATAGGCTAAGAAGCGAAGCCGAATGGAAAGCCCCTTGGTCGGCTCCCGTCACGAGGGCGATGCAAGAGGCCCGGGATGAGGCGACAACCGATGGCCGCGAGATCTACAGCGTGGGAGAGATGATGGCCGCGCTGCTCGCCTCGGACTGTGAAGCGAGGATGCTGCTTCTGGAGTTCGGGCCTGCCTCAACACTTGACCGTGCGGTGCGCGAGTTGAAGGGCCGCAAAACACAAGAAGTTGACTTCATGGTCGAGTTTCAAAAGAACATGAAGTCGATGCTCGACGCGGCTTGGCCTAAGCTGATGGAAGAGGCTAAGCAGATGTCAGCCGATGGCTCGACGCAACGGGACCCGAATGCGCTGAAGGAGGAGCATTACGCGAAGGACCCGGCATACTACGACGCGCCCGTTGACCTAGCGAAAAGGCTAAGGGAACCCGTGCCCGACGCTCGCTACCGGAACACCCTGCTTGGCGGTATCTGCCTGCATGCCGCAGAGAACGAGGCGCGGAGACGAAGCGCCCCTTCCGTTCGGCTTGATCACATGGTATACGTGCTGCTCCAGGATGGCACGGACACGGCCGAGTTCCTCGATGGGCTGAAAGTCGACCGAATAGCCTGGCGAAGAAGGCTCGACGAAGCTCTGCCGTACTATCCCGAAGGCCCACGATGGCCCGCCAACGCCCGAGATCTGGGCATGAGCATCCCCGACCCGGGCGAGACGCACCTTAAGAAGGAGGTTCCAGATTTCCTGGACGTTTCCTCATTAAGCAAGGAGGAGCGAGGCGAGTACTTCGAAAGGAAGGCGTCAGAACGGAATTTCACGGACCTTGCGTTTCTGGTCCAAGTCCCCACAGAGGATGCTTCCGTGGGCCATCAGCTCTTTCAGGAGGCGAATATCTCTCAAGACGCGATCAGAGCCGCCGTCCGCTCAAAGGAGACCGGCGATCCGGAGTGGTACCTGCGAAAGCCGAATCTTGCCGAGCAGCTTCGAGACAGTGGCATGGCAACGAGCCTCAACATGCTTCTTTCCGAAAGGCGATGCTTTGAGGCAGCAGAGTTCGAGGCCCGTACCCGATGGGCGCCATCAATAACGCTCGATCATCTGCTGCTCGCATTGTTGGGGGATGGAACAGATACTTCGGCCTTCGTTGAGTCGATGGGAATTGACCGCAAGAGCCTGCTCCAAGAGATAGATCGAACGTGCCCTCGGTACAGCTCTGGTCCCTATTTCCCCGAGAGAGATCGCTCCTCCATGTTGGGTTTGGCCGCGTTCGGGATCCTGGCCAAAAGGCGGTTCAGCGATCTGCTTGCGATCTACGAGCTGCTGAATGACCCGCTCTCGGACTCCACGGCTGCGGGGCGGGTTGGGCTAAGGCTGCTCATAGACCGGGGTGTGACGCTGGACAACGTGCGCGCGTTTCTGAGTTCATTGGGGGTCGACATCTCGGAGTATGAAAATGGCTAGGGAAAAGGGCCAGATCAGCAGTCATATGCCTCAGGAGCCTGACTCCACTACCTCATGACCGCTGCAGGCTCTGCTCCTGAGGCTCTTGGTCGCACTGGGCGTAAGCCTCAGGACCTTGATCCCGGACTCTCGGGAGCGTGCGATCTGAGGGTCCTGAGGCATGACCGAGGCTCATGAGCAGTTTCGGACCGTTGCGTCCCTACAGGGCCCGATCCTTTCGGGCGCCGGCTTTCCAGGGCGATGCCCTTCGCTTTCACCTTTCGGCCCCTTGGTCCTTATCGGAGAGAACCAGCGAGGGTTCATAGCCTGACATCCGCGAGCGAACCCACCACCTCTTCCGCCTCAACCAGGTGGCCGTGGCGCTCGCGATCCACTCCGATGACGTAGCACCCTGCGGCCTTTGCGCTTCTGACTCCATTCACGGAATCCTCGAAAGCGGCGCAGTCACACGTCTCAAGACCGAGCCTGCTTGCCCCCAGCAAGAAGGGCTCAGGGTGCGGCTTGCCAAAGACCACGTCGCGCTCGCAGACCAGGGTCTCAAACAAGTGCCCGATCTCGCCGGCAAACCTCTTGCGGACAGCCTCGACATACCACTCCACCGACGAGGTGACGATTGCCGCCCTCCTCTCTCTTATCCTGGGCAAGAAGGGCAAAACGTCCGGGAATACCTGGATCTGCCGCGCGATGTAGCCGCTGAGGATCGGTTTTTGGGTCTTGGTGAAGCTTTCAACCGTCAGTGAACTGCTGAACCTGGCATTGAGGTCTTCGAGCATCCTCGGTAAAGTCGTGCCGACATACATCGAAATGTCCTCCTTCTCGATGGCGAGACCCATCGCATGGAACGCCTCCAATTCGGCCTTTTTATGCCAGGGTTCGGAGTCGATGAGGGTGCCGTCGAGGTCGAATAGGATGCCTTTGATCAAGGGCACCAGGGTACCGCGACTTGTTCCGTCCGAACCGAACGCCGGCCCTAATCAAAGGGGCCACCCAAAGGAGCCTTGGAACGCAATCCTGTGTTGGCTCTGTGCGCCACAGCGTTTCCTGACATACTCGTCAGCATGATCCGGACGGTTTGGCGATGATTCTGGCGATCCTAGGCGCCGCTATCGTGGTCCTTGTGCTTTGGGACGCCTTTCAGGCCATCGTCGTGCCGAAGACGGTGTCCCGTCAAATCAGCATTTCCTCGATGTACGCCATGGCCGTTTGGCGGGTGTGGCATGGGCTGGTGGACCGTCTGCCCGAGGGCCGCGCTCGCCACGCGCTGCTGGTCTCGTTTGGTCCGATGGCGCTGCTGTTCCTGTTTGTCGCTTGGTCCGGAGTGCTCGTGGCCTCTTTCGCACTGATCCTTTTCGGCGTTCAGGCCCTAGGCCCAGGTGGCGACTTTCTGGAAGTGCTGTACATGTCCGGCGTGACGTTTTTCACGCTGGGATTCGGGGACGTGGTGCCCCAAACGGGGTTGGGACGGTTTCTTACGGTCGTCGAAGCCGGCACAGGCTTTGGGTTCCTTGCGGTGGTGATCGGCTATGTTCCGACGCTCTATCAGTCCTTTTCTCGTCGCGAGCGGTTTATCGTCCTGCTCGATTCCCGCGCAGGCTCGGACCCCTCGGCGTGCGAACTGCTAAGGCGGCACTTCACGCTGGGAACGATCGGGCAACTGGCTGAGACGTTGCTGTCGGCCGAGGTTTGGGCGGCCGAGCAGCTTGAGGTCTATCTGAGCCATCCCATATTGGCTTACTACCGGTCGCAGCACGACTCACAAAGCTGGCTGAAGACCATCACGGCGATCTTGGATGCTTGTGCGCTGATCCTGGCCTGCAAATTGCCGGAAGACGAGGCTCATCGAAACCTACGGTTCCAAGCGCAAGCCACCTTTGCGATGTCGCGCCACGTGATCGTGGATCTGGCCTACCTGCTGGGCGACGCGCCGGCGAAGAAACCCTTTGGTAGGCTCGCACCGGCTGACCTCGAGGCCCTTCGGGAAACGCTAGCGCTGGCGCAGTGGGATCTCGATCAAGAAGCCTTGCAAAGGCTTGAGCGGTTCACGGCGCTTTATGAGCCCTACCTCGTGGGGCTCGCCATCGAGATGCATTTCTCGGTCCCCGCCTGGCGACGCTTGGATGAAGAGCCGGATAATTGGGAGCGAACCGCCTGGGACGACGCGCCGCACTTCTGAGAGAAGTGCTTCAATAGTAGCGCTTGAGAGAGGTCACAGTCGTTGGAGCTGGATTCGCCGGTGTGGAAGCCGCCTGGTCGCTGGCTGAAGCTGGAGTCGAGGTGCGGCTCATCGAGATGCGCCCCGAGACTTCCACGCCCGCCCACACCACCTCCCATTTCGCCGAACTGGTCTGTTCAAACAGCCTGAAATCTAAGCTCGGCACCAGTCCGGCGGGACTTCTCAAAGAAGAGATGGCGCATCTGGGCTCCGTGGTGTTGCAGGTTGCGACGAAGTGCGAGGTCCCCGGTGGCGAAGCGCTCTGCGTGGACCGCAAGCTCTTCGGCGCCTGGATGACCGAGAAGCTGGAGTCGCATCCTTTCATTCAAGTTGAGCGGCGCGAATTCTCGCCGCAAGACCTAGAGCGCGAGCTCAGCGCCGGCGGCCTCGTGGTTCTGGCGACAGGGCCGCTGACCAGCGCGGCCCTGTCTTCATGGCTCGCCGAAGCCACTGGCCGCAAGCACCTCTACTTCTATGATGCGGTGAGCCCGACGGTAGAGGCCGCGTCGCTGGACCGCTCGATCGTGTTTGCCCAGAGCCGGTACGGCAAAGGGGGCGACGACTACCTGAACTGCCCGTTCGAGAAGGACAGCTACCTTGCATTTGTTCGGGAGTTGATTGCCGCTGAGCGGGCGCCCATTCATGCCTTCGAAGCCGGTGGAAAGCGCGATGCCCCGGAGAGCGAAAGGGAAGACGCCTTTCTTGAGAAGATCAAGTACTTCGCAGGCTGCACGCCCATCGAAGCGATCGCCGAAAAGGGCGAACGCTCGCTCGCCTTTGGCAACTTCAAGCCCGTGGGGCTGACTGACCCGAGGACGGATCGCCGCCCCTATGCCGCACTCCAACTGAGGCCCGAGAATGCAGAGAAATCACTCTACTCCCTTGTCGCTTGCCAGACGCGGCTCAAGTGGGGCGAGCAGAAACGGGTGTTTCGGATGGTGCCTGGATTGGAGCAGGCAGAGTTCGTTCGTTATGGCGTGATCCACCGCAACACCTATCTCGAGGCGCCCGTGGCCCTGCATCCAAACCTCGAACTCAGGAGCAGGCCGGGTGTGTACGTGGCCGGGCAGCTTACTGGGGTTGAAGGTTATGTCGAGTCGGCGGCGATGGGAATCCTGGCCGGCAGGTTCGTGTTGGACAGGTTGGCGGGAAGGGAATCCGTGCTGCCTCCAAGGGCCACCGCCTTGGGTTCGCTATTGGGGCACTTGCAGGATGAGACCGAAAGGGAGTTCGCTCCGATGAACATCAACTGGGGCCTCCTGCCTGAGCCTGCAGAGACCTTTCGGGACAAGGGTCTCAAGCGGGCCGCCAAGCTCGCGTTTGCGAGGAGTGCGTTTGCCGAATGGCTCGGAGCAGCGGCTCAGGCCGCTTCTTCGTCTTCAACGTGAACCTTGTTGACTGGTTCAGCGCTCGCAAAATCCCAGTTGTCACAGTCGAGCCTTCGGCAGAAGATCATTCGCTGGAGCGAGCCGTCGTTCTGTTCGACTTCGGCCATCTTGGCGAACCTGCAATCCACGCAGAGCTCGGGCTCCAAAAGTCGGACGATTTTGAGTTGACGTCGCGCCATCCTTGTACCTCGACTTCGGGCGGACCTCCCTCGCCCCAGCGTTGCCGGGGGGCCTTCCTTGGCCGGAGATGGTTGCCGTTCCTTGCCGTCAATAAGAGCATCGGATGGGGGGATGATGGCGGTGCCGGTTAGAAATACGGGATTCCCTTGGAGGCGTTGCCGGCACGGGTTAGGAGCTCGATTCGCCAGGCCGGTAGGTCAGGGAGTCCCATGGGGTTTGGATCTCTAGAGCCTCTCTGAGTTCAGCCAAATACCTTCGGTGCGACATCGGCAGTGCACCGAGCGACCGAAGGTGAGGATTCATCATCTGAGCGTCAAAAAGCACGAATCCCAGCTCACGGCACCTATTCACAAGCGCCCAAAGCGCAACCTTGCTCGCGTCGGTTTCGCGGTGGAACATCGACTCGGCGCAAAAGCAGCCCCCAAGCGCAAGCCCATAAACTCCTCCCACCAGGGTCCCGTCGAGCCAGCTTTCGCAACTGTGCGCCCATCCATCGCCATGGATTCGCGTGTAGCAGTCGATCAGCCCCTCCGTGATCCAGTTGTCCTTGGGCCTCACGCAGCAGCGCATCACATCCTCAAATGCGGTGTCGTAGCGGACCTCAAATCGGCCCGAACGCAGGGTCTTTCCGAGGGACCTGGAGACCCGAATGCCTTCGACCGGAAACACCGCCCGGACGTTCGGCACATAGAACTCGATCTCCCCGGTTTCAGGTTCGCCCATAGGGAAGGCGCCGTGCAGGTACGCGCTTCGAATGAGGTCCGATGTTAGGTCTTCGCCTCGCATCAGGCCCCCTTGCGCCAGGCCATCACATAGAAGTTGGGCATCCTGGTAAAGTCGCCCAGCCCAGGGTATTGCTCGACGGTCGCGGGTGAGGGAAGCGGCTCGGAGAAGTGCTCAAGCCTCAGGCCCGCATCCAGGCAGGCTTCCATGACCTTCCCCAATGGCCTGTGGTATTGAAGGACCTCGATTCCTCGCCACGAGCAGGACTCCGAAAACTCCTCGGCGTACCGGTCAAACGAGTAGCGCGACTTGCGGCCCTGGTCGTCGAGAATCCAGCGTCCGTTTGCGGTCGCAAAGGCTGAGACGTTCGAGAGGATCAGCCTTCCTCCCGGTTTCAGGACCCGCGCCATTTCGGAGATCGCCTCCCGATACCCCGGAATGTCCACGAGCGTGACATAGCTGGCCGCCAAGTCGAAGGTCGCGCTCCGGAGCGGGATCGCCTCTGCGACGGCCCGAAGCAGTTGCCGGCTTCCTCGCCGCTTGCCCAACTGGAGCAGAGCCACTGTCGGATCGAAGCCCACAACCTCTGCGCCTCGTTCGGCGAGCATCCGCGCGAAGCGCCCTTCTCCGCACCCGACGTCGAGAACTCGCGATCCTTGAACGTCGCCACAGAGCCTGAGCATCAAGGGATCGAGCAAATGGGTCCGGTTGGGGTCCCCTTGGTCGACGAACGTGGCCCACGCATCCGCCGATTCCACCCATCCGCCTTCCATTCCGCCATTTTACGTGAGGCCCAGGATCGTCTTGACGGCCGTGCAATACTTCAGCCCATGACCACCGATCCTCTTCGCTATTCCCTGGATACTTCTGGAACGCAACTAACGAAGGTCTATGAAGGCCTTTCTGAGGACTTGATGGACGCCCACCTTGATCCAAGCGCAATGTCGCCGAGGGAGATCCTCGAGCATCTGTGCGAGTGTTACGTCGCCTATTCAGCCTACGCACAAGGCGAGAAGCACGATTGGGGAAGCTATGCGGCTGAAGATAAAGGCACCGGGCCGCTAATGTCCAAGTGCCTTGAACTCAGGGCCTCGGCAATCGAGAAGGGCCTTGCCTCCGAGTCAGAGGGCATCCGGAACGCTTCGATGGACTTCATCGCGCTCCACGACTGCTATCACGTGGGGCAAGTCGCCTCACTCCGAATTGCAAAGGAGCCGGACTGGAACTCGCATAGCCTGTATCAGTGAGCGGGGTTAGTTGGGTAGAGCTCCGGACCTGTAGGGCAGACTCTTAGTCTGCCTTGAGCCGGTCCACGACTGCAACGAGCCCACAAGCTAGCCGCATGACTTCACAACCAGGGTCAAAAACGAGCCTTCAGGTACAATCGTTCCCATCTCACACGGGATGAGCCTTGCGGCCGGGTCCTGATTCGGGATCTTCCTCGAATCTGGTGGCGCCGCCAAGAAAAGGGAACATGGCCAGGACGGTCATGCCACCCACGGGGTTCGCCCGGAGGAAAACAAAACCCGGAGGATGCACTCCCATGGCTGGAGTGCCTAACGAGACATATGGTTGAACTCAGCATGAAAGAGCTGCTGGAGTCTGGCGTCCACTTTGGCCACCAGACCCGCCGCTGGAACCCCAAGATGAAGCGCTATATCTATGGCGCTCGCAACGGCATCTACATTGTCGACCTGCACCAGACCATTAAGCTCTTCGAGGACGCGCTGAAGTTCGTCCAGAAGATCGTCGAGGACGGCGGCACCGTGCTGTTCGTCGGCACGAAGAAGCAGGCACAGTCGGCAGTCAAGGAAGCCGCACAGCGGAGCGGCCAGTTCTGGGTCAGCGAGCGCTGGCTCGGCGGCATGCTCACCAACTGGAAGACGATCCAACTTCGCGTGAACCGCCTAAAGGAGCTGGACCGGATGGAAGAGGGAGGTTATTTCGAGCGCCTTCCCAAGAAGGAAATGCTGAAGCGCATCGAAGAGCGAAACCAGCTCAACCGCTTCCTCGAAGGCATCCGGAACCTGGAAGAGCCGCCCCAGTGCATGGTGGTCGTCGACGTCAATAAAGAGATCATCGCGATTCGGGAGGCCCGAAAGCTTGGAATCCCGATCGTCGGAATCGTGGACACGAACTGCGATCCCGATTTGGTCGACATGGTGATCCCGGGCAACGACGACGCGATCCGTGCGATCAGGCTCGTGACCGGCAAGATGAGCGAGGCGATCCTCGAGGCTCGGCCGCTCAGCGAAGAACTAACCGAAGGAACGCTGCCCGAAGATGGCGCGCCGACGGACGAGGGGCGCCCGATCGAGTTCGGCGCCGTGGAAGAAGAACTGCTCCGCGCGTTTGGCGGAGACGAGACCGTTGCGGTGACAGCGCCTGTTGTCGCTGAAGAGCCTGCACCGGTGGAGGAGGCTCCTGCCGCGCTTGAGGCGCCCTCGGAAGTGGAAGCGGCTCCTGCAGCAGAAGAAGAGTCCGCCCCGGCAGCGGCAGTGGAGGAAACGAACTAAATGGCTATCTCAGCCGCAGACGTTAAGAAGCTTAGAGACGAAACTGGCGCGCCGATGATGGATTGCAAGGCCGCCCTCGAAGAGGCCGAAGGCGACTTCGACAAAGCCAAAACCATCCTTCGCGAAAAGGGAAAGGCCGCGGGTGCCAAGAAGGCGGACCGAGGCACCTCGGCAGGCGTGGTCGCCTTCGCGCCTTCGGCGGACGGCAAGGCCGTGGGCGTCGCCGTGCTGGAGTGTGAGACCGACTTCGTTTCGAACACAGAGGATTTCCAGGGTGTTGCCGCCAAACTTGCAGCGGCATTTTTGGCTAACGATCCTGGCGCGAACCCGATGGGCGCCTCCGTGGACGGCACGACCGTCGAGGGGCTGATCTCCGACGCGATTGGCAGGATCCGCGAGAACATCCAGCTCACCAAGGCGGTCCGCATCGCCTCCGATGGCGTTTTGGCCCCTTACGTGTATCAGACCAAGACCAAGGGTGCTGTCGTCGAGGTGAAGGGCGATGCGAGCAACCTCGCAGAGGCGGGCTACAAGGTGGCGGTGCAGGTTGTCGCAAGCCCACCGCAGGCCGTCAAGAAGGAGGATCTGCCGCAGGACGTCATCGCCAAGGAAATCGAGGTGGAGACCCAGCGTGCGATTAACGAAGGCAAGCCCGAGAACATCGCCCGCAACATCGCGCAAGGACGCGTGAACAAGGAGTTCGTGAAGCAGGCCGCTCTGCTCGAGCAGCCCTACTACGCGGACCCGCACAAATCGGTGAACGACGTGGTTGCGGAGTTCGGCAAGGCCGGTGGCGGCAAGATTGAGGTCGTGGCGTTCCACTACTTCGGCGTCGGCGTGGGCTAGGCTATGGGCTGACGTCTGCGGCTGCGAGTGCCAACTGGTGTTGCCAACGGCCATTAGGCGCCTCCTTGTCCCAAATTGGACAGGGAGGCGTTTCTGTCTTGAGGAGGCACTTGCGGGTCTTTGCACGCTTTGCCGGCAAAAATACTGTTGGCAAATCTGCTATTGCATCATACAATGAGATACCTCTCAATCTGAGTCATTCTTTAGGGAGGGATTGTTTCTTTCTGGAGGGTTTGTTCTATGCGCAGTTTTACATTCGTCGGGCTGGTTGCCGGCTCGCTCTCTCTTGCAGCGGGATCTCAGGCAGCCATCGTCGACGTCAACGTCTTTGACTTCGATTTCAGCGTCAATGCACCTGGCCAAACTGTAGTGGACGCGGTGATCGACGTCGGGGACACCGTCAGGTGGGTGTTCCTGGCGGACTTTCACACGACCACTTCGGTAGTAGGAAGCGCCGAGTCTTGGGATTCCGGGATGCTCATGGACGGAAGCACGTTCTCCCACAGTTTCGGCCAGGTGGGGGTTTTCACCTACTACTGCCAGATGCACGGCTTTGACATGGGCAACGGCACCGCCGGCGGAATGGCCGGGACCGTGACTGTCAACCCCGTTCCCGAGCCGGTATCCGGGCTCGTGCTCGCTGGGAGTTTAGGGGCGTTTGCGCGTAGAAAGCGCAGGTCCCAGCTTCAGTAGGATTTCGGGGCACACCACTAATAACCCCGTTGGGGACTGTTGAGAAAGACGTAGCCCAGGCGTCCGGCCCGGCCCGTTTAGGTTCTTCGGCTGACGATTCCGAGCGGCAAAACATCAATGCTCAACATTCCCCGTTGGGGCCCCGGAAACGACCCGACGGCTCTATGTTCACGGCACGGCAGCCAAGTGTCCTAAGGGAACCTCTTGGCTTGCTCGGCCCTGATCGCGGCAACGTGGTTCGCCAAAAGCTCCTTTTCCGACGCCATCGCGCCTGGGAACCACCGGATCAAGTCCGCCTCAAGCTGCTCCATCCGCTGAAGATACATCGCCCCTTTGACTCGGCCCTGCGGGCCGCCTGCAGCCTGGACATACGACGCCCACTGGGTCTGCCACCCGGTTTCGGGGTGCTTTGCGGCGAGACATCCAGGATAGACCTCCACTAGCCGCCTCAGCAAGTCCGCCTGCTCTGGCTTGTCCGAAAGGAGGTCGATCGCTCTATCGAGGGACCGTGCTGGATCATAGGAACCGGGGTCATACGCATAGTCGCCGCAGGTCAGCATCGGCAGGCGGTTCAGCTCGTTCTGAAAGCCCATCGGGTTCGTCATGTAACCATCGAGCACCTCGGGGAGCCTCGGATCTCGCCCCGAAACCGGGCCGAGGTGAAGCGCAGGGTTTCGGTCGTTGACCGGGTAGTTATCCCAAAGCACCACCCTGTGCCCCATGGCCTTGCGGATCCGCTTGGCTGAGGCCAAGTCCACCGTTTGCGAGACCACTTGCGGCCCTGTCCAGAACACATAGGCGTTCCTGTCCAGCGCTTTGGCCATTGCCGACCAATAGGGCTGAAACTCCTTCTCCGTGCCGTCGCCCCAATAGTAGGTGGGGCAGAAGATCATCTGTGCCCCAGAGTCCTTTTTGCGCAAGTCCGTGAGGAGCCGGTTGACCAGGTCCGATTGAAGCTGGGCAAGCTGTGCAGGCTGGGTGCCCTCGGTCCCGATGTCGTCGAGGGACAGGCTGTACCAGCGCACCCCCAGGCCTTGCATGAACTCAAAGTGACGCCAAAGGGCCTGATAGTCGCCCTGGCGGTGATAGTCGTAAGGCCTGCTACTGTGAAGCTGGGGATGAAAGGCGAACACAAAGTGGAGGCCTCTTTCCTTGGCCCGCTGGACGACCTTCCTCCAATCCTCCCTTTCGGCCTCCGACTTTGGCTCCCACCAATTGTTGACGTACCTCAGACGATCCGTGTAATAGCTCAAGTAGCAGTTCATCACGAAGTTCATCTTCGCTTTGGCCATCCAGGGAATTTCAGTGAGGTACTGGTCTCTGGACCATCCCCATCCCTTGCTTCCTCGCAGCTTGAAGCCCGTGTTCTGCTTGGGCGATGGCGCCTGAACAGACGGAAGAATTGCGTCGGATGGCTTCTGCGGCTCAATGGTTCCGGAGCCGCCTGAATGCGCTGTGGCCGTGGCGAGGATCAGCACGAGGGCAACCATGCGTAGACCGTACCTCAGGTCCCTATGGGTGCAGTGCTCGACGAAGCCGCCTTGCCGAAAAGCGGCGAACTACCTACGGTCGGACGAACTGCCCTCGGTCGCCTTCTGATCTGGCTTAGCGATCGGCCTGACGGAACAGACCATGCGCGAGATCGCCGCTTTGTCATCCGAGTGCACCATCTCGTTCGCTTCGATTTGGAGAGCTACAAGCCCACGTTCACCAATGAGATACCCCGTGCCCACCGCCAGCTTGCCCTTGAACTCGGGGAACTCGATCAGCCCCTTCCACCCCATGCCTTCGATGGCCCTGCCGTTTGGGACGGTCGTGTGAATCTCCTTGAGGAGTTTCTCAGGCGGATTCGCGAAGTAAGCGACCCTAAGAACGATTCCGGGCCCGCCTTCCGATCGGACGGTGAATCCGCTCAGCGAATATTTGCGATCGGGAATCCAGGGCCTGGCGATCTCGATGTCCATCGCATCGTAGCCGTATTCGGCGTTGGCGGGAACGGCGACGATCTCGGACTTCGCGGGGGCGTTAGCCGAAGGCGCGACGCAACCGCAAAGCGGAAGCAAGCCCAAAACCAACACCCAACCGGCCCTGCACGACACCTGACCAACGTACCCCACCGCAGGGCCGGTATGCGCCAATCCGGGCTTCCTCGGTAACCTCCGCTTGCCTATTCACAGGTGCAACCATGTCAAGAGAGAATCACGCCGACATTCGCATTGGAACCCTCGCCGGTTTTGCCTCCGGCCCCAACTATCTCCGCCAGGTCGTGGCGCACGGCTTCGAATCGTTTGAGCTGACCACTTGGGCCTATGTCGGCGATCTCAACTTGGCCGAATTCGCCAAAGAGGCCGAGGATGCCTTAGGGGGCAAGGCGATCATCAGCAGCATCGGCATCTACGGAAACCCCCTGCAGGACGAGAAGACCGCCCACGATTGGGAGGTGATGATTCGAGCCTGCAAGCACTTCAAGTGCAACGTGGTGAACGGCTTTGCCGGCGCGCTTGAAGATCGTCCGGTGGATCAGTCGATGCCCAAATTTAAGGAGGTGTTCGGGCATTTGGCGAAGGTCGCCGCGGACGAAGGCGTTAAGATCGCGTTTGAGAACTGTGACATGGGGGGCACTTGGGATACCCCGAAATGGAACATCGCGCACGCTCCCACCGCTTGGGAAATGATGTTCAACGAGGTACCTGGCGATGTGCTTGGGCTCGAATGGGAGCCCTGCCACCAAATGGTCAGCCTGATCGACCCGATCGCTCAGCTCCGGAAGTACGTCGGGAGGGTCTACCACGTTCACGGGAAGGACGCGACGATCTGCTGGGACGTGATCAAGGAGAAGGGGCTGAGGGGCGGCGTGCCCGTCGTGTATCACCGCACACCGGGTTTTGGGGATACCAACTGGACCGACGTCATCACCATCCCCAGGCAGGGCGGCTTCACCGGCTGCATCGACATCGAGGGATGGCACGACCCGATCTACCGAGATGAACTGGAGATGACGGGCCAGGTGCATGGCCTGCGGTATCTGCAGGCTTGCCGGGGCGGCGCATTTGTGCCCAACCCCAAATAGCAAAGCGCTCCTAAATTCGAGAAATCCAGCTTCCCCCAAGGTGCGGATCGGCGTCTCAAAAGCCGATGCATTACTTGGGTGAGGATGGGACCAACGAAGCGCATGCCAGACAGAGACCATGCTGGCGTGAAGGAAGAACGTAGGCCGCTGCCCCTGATAAAACACGCTTTGGTGGGATTCTGGTCGTTTAGCTGGGTCCCGGTGATCTGTTGGATCGAGGGGTGGTATGCGTCGGGGACGACGGGTTTTTGGACCAGCGTTCTCGCGGCGCATGCTCGCGGGAGCGTGTGCTGGCTGTTCGACCTGGCGCCGTTCCTGGGCGCCTTTCTCTCCGTCTGGTCCAGACTGAAAGTCGAACGATTGGAAGGGAGCTTGCAGGGCGTCGCAGAGGCACGAGACAGGGCCGAAGCGGATTACCTTGCCGACAAGCAGAAAATCGAGCTCCGGCGCCAGGAGTTCGACCGCCTGGCCGAGCTCCATCGGGCGGCAGCGCGACGGTTCGAAGAGCTGTTTCAGGGCCTTCCGGTGGCTTGTTTCACCTATGACCGGAGCGGATTGCTCTTTGAGTGCAATCGAGCGCTCGAAACCCTATGGGCAACTCCCGCCGCAAAGATGCAGCAAAAACCTGTGAACGAGTCCATATGGTCCACAGGCGACCTGGAACAGTGGCGCGCGCTCAACGAACGCGTTTTCGCCGGCGAAACGATTTACCAGGTGGAGCTTTGGTTCCCTAACGTCGGCGGCTCCGGCAAGTGGATTCTATTCAGCTCGATCCCGCTGAGGTCCATGCAGGACGACGTGGTGGCGGCCATCGCTTCCCTGATGGACATCACTGACCGCAAGGCCATGGAGCAGCGGATTTCCGACCAGATCAGCGAGCTGAACCTGGTCGCCGAACAGCTCGCGGGCCAAAAGAGGGAGCTCGAGGTCGCCAACGAGCGGCTCGCGCTTCAGGCCACGACGGATGGACTTACGGGCGTCGCGAACCGGCGGCTCTTCCGAGAGGTGCTGGACCGAGCCTGTCAGGAGGCCGGCCCCGAACACCCGTACTCGCTCGTGATGCTCGACGTCGACCACTTCAAGTCCTACAACGATACATTTGGCCATCAAGCCGGTGACGATCTACTGAAGTTGATCGCCGACCATCTGAAGGCGGCAATCCGGCCCAACGACTTTGCTGCAAGGTTTGGTGGGGAGGAGTTCGTGCTTCTTTTGCCGGGGTCCGACGCGGCCCAGGCGCACGTTGTCGCAGAACGCATCCGGGCGCAACTCCAGGGGTTGGAGCAAGCTTGCTGCCCCGTGAGCGCGAGTTTTGGCATTGCGACGATCGCCCTCCAAGGGGCGGACCCCAGGGCCTTTCTCGAGCAGGCCGATGCCGCCATGTACGTCTCTAAGCGCTGCGGCCGCAACCAGGTCACCCATTGGGACGACATTTCGGCCGACACCGCGCGGGCGGCTTAGCTCGGCGATACGCGCACCTTTCCGAACTAATTGGGCCTCCCATCCTGCCAATATGGGAAAGAAATGGCGATTGGTCGGACCCTTATTGCCTTGATTGCGCTCGCTTGGGTGTCGAGCCTGCGCGCGCAAGAGGCTGTCCCAAACGAAGTGCTTGTCGGTGTTGCGCCCGGCAGTGACCTCGCCATGCCGGCGGCGCTGCTGCGCTGGGGCATGACCCAGACCGACGCCATATCCCAATTGGGCGTACGCCGCGTTAAGCTGCCACCGGGATCAACCGTCGCCCAAGCCAGGGCCGCTCTCGGGGGATATGCCTTTGTTCGCTTTGTCGAGCCGAACTACCTCGTTCGGCCAGCGTACGTCCCGAACGATCCGAGCTTTGGGAACCAATGGGCTCTTTCAAAGATCAGGATGGCCCAGAGTTGGGACGTGACCTTTGGGTCGGCCTCGACGGTCATTGCGGTCATTGATTCAGGCATCGACAAGGCGCATCCGGACCTCGTCGGCAAGTACGTGGCAGGGTGGGACTTCATCAATAGCGACAGCGACGCACAGGACGATAACGGCCATGGAACCTATTGCGCTGGAATCGCGGCAGCCGCCACGGATAACGGCATCGGCTTGGCTGGCGTCGGTTTCAACTGCAAGATCATGCCGATTAAGGTGCTGAACAGCGTAGGCGCCGGCTCGACCGCGGACGTCGCGCACGGGATCACCTACGCTGTCGACAACGGGGCGAAGGTGCTCAGCATCAGCCTGGTCGCGTCGGGTGGTTCCAGCACCCTTCTGAGCGCTGTGGACTACGCCTATGCCAACAATGTAAGCCTGGTGGCCGCATCGGGCAACAACGGCAACAGCACACCGCTCTACCCCGCTAACTACGCC